>JAZRJB010000081.1:0-11270 GCA_045645565.1 Akkermansia sp.
GCACCGATTTCAGCCCGCTGCGCAAGCAGGTGCGCCCGTCCATGCTGCGCCGCCTGAAGCCAGACCCCACCCTGCTGCCCGAACTGCCCCCCAAAACCGAACAGCCGGCCTACTGCCTGCTCACCCCGGAGCAGACCCGCCTGTATGCCCGTGAGGTGGAAAAACTGCAGAGCATCATCCACGAGCCCGACCCTCAGACGCGCCTCACCCTGCTGCTGCCCATCCTCAGCCACCTCAAGCAAATCTGCAACCACCCTGCCCAATACCTGGGTGAAAGCTACTACGACCCCGCCCTGAGCGGCAAAATGACCCGCCTGGGGCACCTGGCGCGGCAAATTGCCGCAGCGGGTGACAGCGCACTCATCTTCACCCAGTACCGCAGCATGATGGAACCGCTGCACGACTTCCTGGCCGGCATTTTCGGCGCCCCCGGGCTGGTGCTGCACGGCGGCACCCCCATCAGCGAACGCCAGCAGCTTGTGCAGCAATTCCAGCACCCCGGTGGACCGCCCTTCTTCCTGCTCTCCCTCAAAGCCGCCGGCACCGGCCTCACCCTCACCCGCGCGCGGCACGTCATCCACTTCGACCGCTGGTGGAACCCGGCTGTGGAAAACCAGGCCAGCGACCGCGCCTACCG
Source organism: Akkermansia sp. (assembly GCA_045645565.1). Classification (GTDB taxonomy): domain Bacteria; phylum Verrucomicrobiota; class Verrucomicrobiia; order Verrucomicrobiales; family Akkermansiaceae; genus Akkermansia. Next base: position 638 of record JAZRJB010000081.1, read on the forward strand.
CATCGGCCAGCAGAATCCAGTCATCATCCACCCGCTCATCTGCCGCGGCACCATTGAGGAAAACATTCACAACATGCTCACCCGAAAGCGGGACATGGCAGATAAGCTCCTCTCCGGCGGGTTGGAAAAACTCCTCCTCCACCTCTCCCCGCAAGAGCTTTGCGAACTCATCAGCGGCGCTCCCAATTGCTCCCCATAGGGAATGGAAATGCAATTTTTCTGCTTTTCTTAAACAAACCAGCCTCAGCTGTGCGCTACATGGATAAGTCAACAAATCGCCCACCTCTCTCTTATGAAAAACAACCCTGTAAAAATTGAAAACTACTTCTTCTCATTTTTCCGCGAAAAACTGGAAAAAGAAGCTTCCCGACTCCCTGAAAATGCTGATGATATTTATGCCAGAAGCATCCGCGCCCTGATGGACAATGATTTAGATAACGGCATTCCGTGTCTGATTGACGCAGCAAAAGGCAACACCACAGCCAGCTACCTTGTGGCTGTGTTTCACATCATGAACCCCTACCTGAGCGATGTAGTGCGCACCGAATGCGTGGATCTGCTGAAAAAACTGGCTGACACCCACTATCAGGATGCCATGTATGCACTGGCATTCTACTATCTGGCAGATGACAGTCCCGAACAAGATGATACACTCGCCGCCAGGTGGTTTGGCGAGGCAGCCCGGGCCGGGCATCCCCTTGGCATGTACGAATACGGCTCCTGCTTTCTGGCCGGCAAAGGCGTGCAAAAGGATTTAACGGAATCCGCCCGGTGGTATCGTGAGGCAGCCGATGCCGGAATTGACCTGGCGCAGTTCGAGCTGGGAATCCAGTTACTTCAAGGCGAAGGTGTTGACAAGGATTTAACGCAAGGAATCAGCTACATCAGGAAAGCCGTAAACAGCGGCCACCCCGGAGCCATGGCGGCCCTTGCGCAGTTGTACTACGATGGCGAAGGAGTGCCCGAGGATAAAGAAGTGGCTTACCGGTTATACCGGGAGTGCTATGCCAAGGGTAACAGCAAAGGCGCATACGGACTCGCCCGTTTCTATCTGTGCGGAGAAGTGGTGGGGCAGGACTACATCACCGCCTGCTGGCTTCTCATCAAATCAAGACCTATGATGGGAGCTGCCGCCGAATCTTTCCTGAAGGATATCATTGATAACCTGTGCGAGAACATCAGGGAACACAATGATATATCGTCGTATATCATGCTGGCATGGCTGCACGCCTGCGGTATGATAGGCGATGACAAAAACGGAACTGCGCTGGAAATGCTGCGCAGTGCGGCCCAAGCCGGTGACATGCTGGCCAAGTGCCTGCTGCTGCGCTACTATCCGGAAGACCAGTTTCCCGAAACCGCCAGCACGGACGAATGCGTTTCCTTTTTCCAGGAAATGAGTGAACAAGGGTACGTCTGGGCCGCACGCGAGCTGGCACTCATGGCCATCAGCCAGCAGATTGAGCGCTCCAAAGACGAGCAGCTCGAACTACTCAACCGCGCCGCAGAGCTTGGCGACCTCATCTTGGAACACGAGATACGGAACTACCTGGATTCCATCAAGGCAGACGAACCCTGAGCAAACAAATCAGGGTTGCAGGCGCTCGATGCTCCAGGAGCCTTCCGCCTGGAGGGTATACATGAAACGATCATGCACCCGTTAGGGGCCTCCCTGCCAGAACTCCATGTGGTGCGGCACAATGCGGTATCCGCCCCAGAAATCCGGCAACGGCACCTTTCCTTCCGCGAACTTGCGTTTCAGCTCCTCCAGCTTCATCATGAGCAACTTACGCGTGGAAATCACCTGAATCTGGTACGACACCCAGGCCCCCAGCTGCGATTCATGCGGACGGCTCAGGAAATACTTGAGCGTCTCCGCGCGTGAGATTTTCTCCACCCTGGCGTAGACAATAATCTGGCGTTCGAGCGTAACCCATGGCAGCAGCATGCACATCTCGGGGTTGGCCTCTATCTCCTGAGTCTTGCGGCTGGTATAGTTCGTGAAGAAAACATAGCGGCGGTCATCGTAATACTTGAGCAGAACGGTGCGCAGGCTGGGCATACCCAGCGGCGTAGCCGTGGCAATGCTCACGGCATTCGGCTCAGGGATACCGGATTCGAGCGCCTGCTTGAACCAGCGGTCGAACTGTTCAAAAGGAGTGGCAGCCAGATCCCTGCGGTGCAGCGTGTCCTTCAGATATTCTTCGCGAAAGGCGGAAAGTCCATATCCCCAATATACCACCCCGCCTTGTTTTCCCCAAGTTCTATTATTTTGCAGTGCATGGAGTCCCACGCGTGTCCCAAAGATTTGGGACACGAGGATTGACGATTGACAATTTACGATTAGCAAATTGAAAGTTGGCGACTTACACCGATAGAGACACAAATGAAAGCTTACTGCCGATGGTGAAGTTTGTGATACACCTTCCACATTTTTCTCTTCTCCGCACTCAATATGGGCAGATAACGGCTCTTTCCCTTCAACCTTTGGAATACATGTGCTGGAGCCTCATTTTGTCATCCGGCACTCGCGCGCACGCGTTAATCGGCGCTGTGGCGCAATTTGCGCTTGCCACGGGGTAGTGAAACGGGTAGACTGAGGGGGATATGAGTAAAGAGATTTCCCCGGATATGGACAAGGTAATGGCCCAGCGCCAGCGCGCACTGGATGCCGCCATGCTCCAGATTCAGAAAGATTTTGGTGAGAACGCCATCATGCGTCTGGGTGACCGCAAGACCATGGAGGTAGAAACAATCCCGACCGGCAACCTCTTAATCGACCGCGCCCTGGGCGTGGGTGGTTTCCCCCGCGGGCGCATTGTGGAGATTTTTGGTCCGGAATCCTCCGGTAAGACCACGCTGACCCTCACCGTCATTGCCCAGGCCCAGAAGGCAGGCGGGCTGGCAGCCTTCATCGACGTGGAACACGCCCTTGACCCTGCCTATGCAGCCAAGCTCGGGGTTAACCTGGACGACCTGCTGGTCTCCCAGCCGAACAGCGGTGAAGAAGCACTTCAGATTTGCGAAGCCCTGGTGCGTTCCAACGCCATCGACGTGGTGGTAGTGGACTCCGTGGCAGCCCTGGTAACCAAGCAGGAACTGGAAGGTGATATTGGTGACAGCACCGTAGGCGCCCAGGCACGCCTGATGAGCGCCGCCCTGCGCAAGCTCACCTCCCTCATCTCCAAAGCCCGCACCATCTGCATCTTCACCAACCAGATTCGTGAGAAGATTGGCGTGATGTTCGGCAACCCTGAAACAACCCCCGGCGGTCGCGCGCTCAAGTTCTACGCCTCCGTTCGCTGCGATATCCGCCGCATCGGGCAGATCAAGGGAACGGATGGTTCCATTTCCGGTAACCGCACCAAGCTCAAGGTGGTGAAGAACAAAGTGGCCCCCCCCTTCAAGGAATGCGAATTCGACATCATGTATAACGAAGGCATTTCCTCCGTTGGCAGCCTGATTGACCTGGCCATGGAATTTGACATCGTGCAGAAGCGCGGTTCCTGGTTCAGCTACAACGGCGGTCAGCTGGCACAGGGGCGCGACGGCGCCAAGGACGCCCTGCGCAACAACCCCGAACTCTACGCCGAAATCGAGGCAAAGGTTCGCGAGAAAATGGATGCCGCCGAATCCAAGTAAAGCCCATTTTCAGGCGGCCGGGTTTTTCCGGCCGCCTTTTTTCCCATGACGCAAGTGCAGACCATCCCCCTGCCACCACGACCAGCCGGCGCATCACCAGCTGAGGTAGAGCAATACGCTGCAACTTGCCTGACCCACCTTCACCTGCACAACTGGCACTTCGGCTGGGACAAAACAACCCGCCGCCTGGGCTGCTGCAAAATGCAACAGCGCCGCATCAGCCTCTCCCGGTATTACGCAGAGGCCTATGCCTGCAAAGACCCGGAACAACTCTGGCGCACCCTGCTGCATGAACTGGCACACGCTCTTGCCTGGCAATACCACCACAGCACCGGTCACGGTGCCATCTGGAAACGCTACTGCGCCGCACTTGGCATCCCGGATGAACGGGCCAGCACCCGCAACATTGAGTTCGATGCCCCACGCCGCGCCCCGCGCTTCATTCTATGCCACCAGGAAACGGAGGAAATCTACCGCACCTACACCCGCCGCCCCAGCATCAGCGCAGCTGCCCTGCGCAACTGCTACATACCCGGGCGTAAGAACGAAACCCTGGGCAAACTTACCATAAAGCCCCTGCCCGCATAAACTCCATGGCTCGTTACAAATCACCCAGCAACGACCTGCCCACCCCGCCCCAGAGAGAGCGGGTCGATTACCGCATGCAGGCACCACCGCGCCGTCGGCAGACTCCGCCCAGCCGTGGTGAAGATTATGAGGAAGAGCCAGCCCCGCAGCCCAGGCCTACCGCACGCCGCGTCTGGGAACAGGATGATTCCGTTTACGAGCCATTGCCTGCCAACGAAAACCCCATTCATGAGTTTCAGCGCCCACCCCGCAAGGGAACCGGTTGCCTGCGCGCCATCTGGCTCATGATTACGCTGCCGCTCCGCCTGGCGTTCTGGGCACTGCGGAACTTACCCAGAATCGTCCTCATCCCCACGAAAATCATCCTCAGCCTCGCCTTTGTCGGATTGATTCTGGGCTGCATTCTTGCCGCCGTATACGGCGTAAAAGCCGGGCGCTACGACCTTTCGCAAGTAACGCGCATGCCGGAACGCACCATTGTGCTGGACCGTAAAGGCAATGAAATCGGCACGCTGCATGGAGAAAACCGGCGGAGCATAGCCAATATCCACGAAGAAGTTCCGCGCTACATGATTGACGCACTGGTCATGCAGGAAGACCGTTCCTTCTGGACGCACGGCGGCATAGACCCCCGCGGTCTTCTCCGCGCCGTGGCTCAGGTATTCAAGCACCACCGCACCACCCAGGGCGCCTCCACCCTGACCATGCAGCTGGCTAAAAACACATACAACCACAGCAAACGCAGCTTTGATGCCAAATTCACAGAAATGGCACTAGCCCGCCGCATTGAATCCACTTACGACAAAGAAACCATCATCACCTGCTACCTGAACCGCGTCTTCTGGGGGCACACCTTCCTGGGGCTCAAGCAGGCGGCATACGGTTACTTTGATAAACTTCCCCGCGACCTCACCGTGGGTGAAGCCGCCATGCTGGCAGGCATCATCTGCAGCCCGAACCAGTTCTCCCCGTACCGCAACCTGTCCGCCGCCAGGATTCAGAGAGATAAAGTACTCAAGCTCATGTATGAGCATGGCAAAATCACCCGGAATGAGTACGAATACGCCATCAAGGAACAACTTGTAACCCGCAAACCCGAACGCCGGGGCAATGACAACTACGCGCTGGATCTGGTCCGCTCTGAAGTCGACCACCTGCTTTCACTGCTGGATTCCAAAGACGAACGCCTGAAAGAGGAGGTCGTCATCTCCGGCGGTCTGCGAGTGCAGACCACCCTGGACATCGACCTGCAGGATGACGCCATGCGCGAAATCGACGCCAGGCTCACCGCCATGTTTGAAAAACAGCGCAGCTGGAAACACCAGACCCGCGCCCAGTTCAAAGCGCTGAAAGCCCAGGCTCCCAAGGAGGAAGCAGACAAATTGCGCCCGAAATACCTGCAGGCAGCCTGCGCGGTCATTGATAACGCCACAGGGGCGCTCCTGGCAGTGGTCGGCGGCAGAGACAGCACGGAATCCCCCCTGAACCGCGCCCTGCAAAGCCGCCGCCAGGTTGGTTCCGTTTTCAAACCCCTGGTTTACACCGCCTATTTTGAACGCGGATTCGGTCCCCGCTCCATCATTTCAGACAACGCCATCATGCGTGGAGAAATTGCCAACGCGAAAAACTGGCGTCCGCGCAACTCAGATGGCCGCTTCACCGGCAACCATCCTGCCGCCTGGGGGCTGCTCAAAAGCCGCAACACCATGGCCGTGCGCGCAGGTAATGCCGCCGGGCTGCAGAATGTCATCAACACCGCCCTGACCGCAGGGTTCCCGCGCCCGCCCCGCACACCAGGCCCCACCATTTACCTGGGAACCTGGGAAGCCTCACCGCTGGAGGTAGCAGGCGCCTTCACCACCTTTGCCAATGGCGGCGTACGCCCCACACCGTTCATCATCCAAAGCATCACAGACAAAGCCGGCCGCGTGGTCTGGCAGAACACACCATCCGCCCGCCGCGTGTGTTCCATGCGTGCCGCTAATGCCGTTTCTGCCGTGCTGCAGCAAATCACCAAGCCCGGCGGCACGGCCGGCAATATGCAGAAACTCGGCTTCAAGCACCCGTGCGGCGGCAAGACCGGCACCACGAACAACTACACAAACGCCTGGTTCTGCGGTTTCACCTCAGACCTGACAGCCGCTGTCTGGGTGGGGTTTGACCGCCCGGTGAAAATCGCAGAAAAAGCCTACGGCGGCACGGTTGCCCTGCCGCTGTGGGTGGGGGTCATGCAATGCGCGGCGGCTCGCGGTTACCAGATGAAAGCCATACGCACCACCCCGGCAAAAGGGCGGAACAGCGGCATCCGCCTCTGCCGCGTTTCCGGCATGCTGGCTCACCCTGGCTGCGAATACGAAGGTAAGGCATACATCGAAACCATGGCAGACCTCGGCAAGCAACGCTCACTTTGCACCGTACACGCAGAGCTGGCAGAAGACCCTGATTGCGACGCTGTGGATGAAGTAGCCGAAGACCCGGATGCCACGCCGGATATTGACGGCGGAATGGAAGACGTGCTGAACAGCCTGCCGGATGATGATATTGCGGAAGAAGTATAAGCGCGTTATGCCTTGCTGTGGTCTTGCATTGCCCCGCGGGCATGGTATACTGCCAGCGTGAAGCATTTGTTCGTACTCCTTCTCCTCGCTGCCACCAGCCTCGCCCACGCCTGGCAACAAGTCAACGAAACCGCACCGGAACCCGTGCGCGAATTCCGCGCCGCATGGGTCGCAACAGTCTTTAATCTGGACTGGCCCAGCCGCTCCGGTCTGCCCGCAGCTGAACAGAAAGCCGAGTTACTCCGCATCATCGACCAAGCTTCAAAATTGAGGCTCAACGCCCTCATTCTGCAAATCCGCCCCAATGGCGATGCGCTGTACAAATCTGACCTGGAGCCCTGGAGCGGCTGGTTGTCGGGACCCGGGCAGAACCCGGGCTATGACCCGCTTTCCTTTGCCATCACAGAAGCCCACCGCCGCGGTATTGAAATTCACGCCTGGTTCAACCCATTCCGCGCCACGGTGAGCAGTCGGCCCGTCGGGCGGGGACACATCTCACGCCGGCAGCCGGGCTGGCTTCTCAAGGCCGGCACCACCACCATGCTGAACCCGGCCAAGACCCAGGCTCGCGGCTATGTTCTCCGCGTCATCATGGACGTCGTGAAACGGTACAACATCGACGGCGTTCACCTTGATGACTATTTCTACCCCTACCCACCCCACCACCACGTTGCAGATGGCCGCACCCCAGCCCAGCGCCGCGCTGCCATTGATTCATTTGTCCAGGAACTCTACCGCCAGGTTAAATCCGCAAAGCCCCATGTGCGGGTCGGCATCAGCCCCTTCGGCATCTGGCAACCTGGTTACCCGGTGGAAGTTCAAGCCGGTGTCAACGCCTATGAAGACCTGGCATGCGATGCCCGCAAATGGCTGGTCAACGGCTGGGTGGACTACCTCTCACCCCAGCTTTACTGGCGCTGTGAAGGGGCTCAGAGCTTTCCTGCCCTCATGCGCTGGTGGAGCAGCATCAACCCCAACCGCCCGGTGTGGCCGGGTATTGCTTCCGTTCGCATTAACAGCAAGGAAGACCCTGGTCGCAAAGCTTCCGAAATCGGCCGCCAGATTGCCTACTCCCGCTCTCTTGCCCGCCAGAGCAGCGGCCAGCTCTTCTGGAGCTGGAAATCACTGGGCACTAACCGCGGAGGCATCTGCAGAGAACTGAACCGTTACTACTCCAGCATCGCCCTTCCACCCGCCATGCCCTGGAGCGGTAACACCAGACCGGAGCGCCCCAGCGTCACCGCTCAGAACACGGCGGAGGGATGCACCGTTTCCTGGAAGGGCACTGCCCGCAAATGGGTGGTGCAGGTTGGCAGCAAAGGCCGCTGGTTCACCATGGATATACTGCCGGCCGGTTGCCACACCATCACCATCCCGGCACGGGTTGCCAACACGCTCGACCGCATCGCCATCCGCCCGATTTCCCCCACCGGAATCAGTGGACCTGCGGGAATTCTGGCCAGATAACGTCTTTTTAACAGGAAAAAAAGGCGCCGTTCCCATACTTTAGGGTTGAACTGTCATTTCAGGCTGGTATAATAGCGCACGTTATGAGTACAGACGCAACCAAAGTCGAGCTTCCGAGCTCCGTAAAACGCTATGCCCTTTACCTGATGGTAATGGCTGGCCTTGGTGGTCTTCTGTATGGTATTGACGTAGGCGTAATTGCCGCAGCTCTGCCGTACATTGAAAAGACCTCTTCCTACACCCCTCAAGAACTGGCCATCGTTGTGGCAGCCGTTTTGTTCGGCTCTGTTCTTTCCTCCCTGTTCGCCGGCATGCTGGCTGAATGGATGGGTCGTAAGAAGGTTATCATCCTGTCCGCTCTGCTGTTTACGCTGAGCATTCCGGTCATCTGCTTCTCCAATGGCGTGTTTGAGATGCTGATGGGTGGTCGTATCCTGCAGGGTGCAAGTGCCGGTCTCGTGGGCGTGGTGGTGCCCATGTACCTGGCAGAATGTCTGGACGCCAACTCCCGCGGCAAGGGTACCGGCATGTTCCAGTTCATGCTTACCGTGGGTCTGGTGTTCGCCGCTCTCATCGGTCTGGTAACCACCATGTGGGTGGGCGCTGCCGATGATCCCAACGTGACTGCGGAGAGCAAGACCATGGCCTGGCAGGTCATCTTCTGGTGCTCCGCCATCCCCGGTCTTATCCTTTTCTTCGGTGCCTTCAAGCTGAAGGAATCCCCCCGCTGGCTGTACCGCCGTGGGCAGCGCGAGCTGGCTCTCTGCTCCCTCGCCTCCAACAACGGTGACGCTGCTGCTAAGGAGATTCTGGACGAAATGATTGCCGCCGACGCTGCTGAGGAAGCCGCCAAGGCCGATATGGCCGCCGCTGCCAAGGGTGATTCCCTCCTCCAGCGCAAGTATGTCATCCCCTTCATCCTGGCCGTTGTGGTGCTGGCCTGCACGCAGGCTACCGGCATCAACTCCGTGCTGAACTACTCTGTAAAGATCTTCCAGCAGGCTGGTCTGCAGGGTGAGGTTGCCAACTGGGCTGACCTGGCCATCAAGATCACTAACATGGTGATGACCGTGGTGGCTGTGACCCTGGTGGACAAGAAGGGCCGTACCTTCCTGCTCAAGATGGGCACCTCCGGTATCATCGTGGGTCTGGCTGGCGTGGGTGCCATGTTCCTCTCCGTGGAAAACAACCGCGTTGACGTGACTGCCCAGGTTGCAGCCGCTGTTCAGGACAACTCCCTGAACATCTCCGCCGCTGACGCCGTGAAGGCCGCCATCACTCCCGAAATCCTTGCCGCCCACCCCGAATTCATGCAGGGTGAGTCCGTGGCTCCCGGTATGCAGCTGATCGTGACCTACCAGCAGGGTCAGTCCAGCATGCAGGACGTAGCCGAAGTACGCAGCGAGGCCAATGCTGAAGGCTCTGCCATCTCCATTGCCAAGAGCACTGCCCTGGCTCCCACCTTCATGGACAAGCTCTGCTTCTGGTCCACCCCGCTGCCCGAAGGCTCCGTGAAGGAAGTCACCATCACCCGCGCTGAAATCGGCATGAAGCCCAATGCCGTAACCGGCTGGATTGTGACCGGTTTCTTCGTGGTCTTCATCTCCTTCTACGCTGCCGGTCCCGGCGTGTGCGTATGGCTGGCTCTCTCTGAGCTTATGCCCACCCGCATCCGCGCCAACGGTATGGCTATCGCTCTGCTCATCAACCAGGGCGTGTCCACCACCATTGCCGGCACCTTCCTGCCCTGGGTGGGTTCCTCCGGTTACTCCACCGTATTCTTCTGGCTGGCTGGCTTCACGGTAATCTACTTCATTACCGCCGCCTTCTTCCTGCCGGAGACCAAGGGCCGCACTCTCGAGGAAATCGAGCAGTACTTCAAGACGGGCAAGATGCCCGAGAAGAACTAATCCACCAGTTCTTCCTGAAGAATCCATCTTCCCCGGCTCCCCCTTGCGCCATTGGGGGAGCCGCTTTGTTTTTTTCATAACACGCACACGTGTCCCAAAGTTTGAGAAAGCTGCCCGATAGATTGGAATTTGGCGAGCCGCAGGCGAACGGAATTCTGAGCCCCGCCTACTGGCGGGGCGGTAAGTTCAATAGTCAACTATGAATTCATTAAAACCTGTATTTTTATCAAATCGGATTTTGAAGCGAGGCATTGACCAAAATTTGCTCAATGCAAAGACACGACTTGGGAGAGGGGGAAGTGCATTGCCACTTCCCCCTCTCCCAAACCCTCACCCCCTGGGCTAGGGTAGTAGAGATTTGTTATTTGTTCTCGGCCTTATTCTCAATTGCAAGACCTGTTTTCTGTTCTGCTGCTTCTTTGTTTACTTTCTCTGGGGCTGGCCTACCTGCGTTTATCCAATCTCGTG
>JAZRJB010000082.1:0-8469 GCA_045645565.1 Akkermansia sp.
TCCATCATTCTGGCCGCCCTTGTGGAAGGTGTGGCCTTCGTGGCCATCTTCATGGGCTAAGCCATTGCTACGCCCGCGGGCATGCCGGGCCATTCAACCAAACGGCATGCCCCTTCCCCTTTCCCCCATATCTCTACATTCGTCCGGTTTTAACTAAAACAACTCACAACCATGTTCACACCGATTCTCGCCGCAGATATTCAGGACCTGATTTCCAATTTCGGTCTGCATACCGATGCGTTCATTGCCCACCTCATTGCATTCTGCATTCTGGCCGCCATTGTGGTCTGCTTTGGTATCAAACCCATCATGAAGCAACTCGAAGAACGCCGCATGCGCATTCAGGAAGGTGAAGAAATGCACGCACGAAGCCAGAAGGAACTGGCCGATGTGAAAGAAACCAGCGAGAAAATTCTTGATGAGGCCCGGGAATCCGGCAAAAAGGAAGTTGAACAGGCTCGCCAGACTGCAGCCCGGCTCCAGGCAGACCTCTCAGCCAAAGCCAGTGCAGAAGCCCAGACTGTCATTGAAAATGCTCACAAGCAGGCTGCCATGGATACCGAGCGTGAAAAGGAAGCCCTTAAAGACGAATTTACCCGTCTTGTTGCAGAAGCAACTTCCCGAGTAACGGGCAAGGTACTGACTGATGCCGACCATCGCGCCATCAACGCCGAAGCAATCCGTTCCCTGTAATCTATTCAATATCAGACATGAAAATCAGCAAAGAAGTACATGCGCAAGCGCGCCGGCTGATGCGGCTCTGCATCGGCCCCGATGGTCTGATGAATGAACACACGGTTCGTCTGGTCGCAACCAGAATCAGCGCAGAAAAGCCGCGCAACTACTTGGAGCTGCTTACCGCCTTCACTGAACTGGTACGCTTGGAACGCGCAGCCCACACAGCCACCATCACGAGTGCCGTCCCCCTCTCCGAAGAGGAGAAGGCAGCCATCACCGCACGGCTCAACGCCCGCCAATCCGGGTTGAATTACGAGTGGCTGGTGGATTCATCCCTTATAGCCGGGCTCACCGTAAAGGTGGGCGATAACGTAACGGATGCCTCCATCCGCACACGCATTGAACAACTTACTAAAAATCTCTAAATACACCACGGTATGAGCAACATCGTACAAGAACTCGAAGCACAGATCCGCAACATCTCTACAGCTGCCATCAGCGAAAATGTGGGCACCATTAAAGCCATTGGCGACGGCGTAGCCCACATTGAAGGCCTGAGCAACGCCATGCTCAATGAGATGATTGAATTCCCCGGCGGCGTAATGGGGCTCGCCATGAACCTGGAAGAACATGAGGTAGGTGCCGTGCTTATCGGCAACGCTACTTCCCTGAAGGAAGGTGACACCTGCAAGACAACCGGACGTCTTCTTCAGGTACCCGTCGGTCCCGGGTTGCTTGGTCGCGTGGTAGATACACTGGGTAACCCGCTGGATGGCAAAGGCCCCATCCAGGCTGCAACCTATTACCCTGTTGAAAAGATTGCATCCGGCATCATTTCCCGTCAGGGCGTGAACCAGCCCGTGCAGACCGGCATTCTGCCCATTGATGCCATGATTCCGATTGGTCGTGGTCAGCGTGAGCTTATCATCGGTGACCGCTCCACCGGCAAGACCACCATTGCCACCGATACCATGATTGCCCAGGCTCAGCAGAATAAATTGGCAGAACAAGGCAAACTGCCCGGGCATCGTCCGCTGTACAGCATCTACGTAGCCGTGGGTCAAAAGCGTGCAACGGTTTCCCGCCTGGTTGCCAAGCTCGAAGAAGCCGGAGCCATGGAGTACAGCATCGTAGTGGTAGCCTCCGCCTCCGACAGCGCCGCCATGCAGTACCTCGCTCCCTATGCCGGCTGCGCCATGGGTGAATACTTCATGGACCAGGGTCAGGATGCTCTCATTGTGTACGATGACCTTTCCAAACACGCTGTGGCCTACCGCCAGGTTTCCCTCATCCTGCGCCGCCCCTCCGGTCGCGAAGCTTACCCCGGCGACGTATTCTACCTGCACTCCCGACTGCTGGAGCGCGCCGCCCGCATCAACAGCGAGGGTGGTCGTAAAGGTGGTTCCCTCACCGCCCTGCCCATCATCGAAACCCAGGCTGGTGACGTGTCTGCCTACATTCCCACGAACGTGATTTCCATTACAGACGGTCAGATTTTCCTGGATACCGACCTCTTCTACCAGGGTGTCCGTCCGGCCATCAACGTTGGTATCTCCGTATCCCGCGTGGGTTCCAGCGCACAGACTCAGATTGTGAAGAAGCTGGCAGGTTCCGTGAAGCTCGACCTCGCTCAGTTTGAAGAACTCCAGGCCTTCGCCCAGTTCGGCTCCGATCTGGATGCTGCAACAAAAGCCAAGCTCGAACGCGGACGCCGCATTGTAGAACTCTTCAAGCAGGGGCAGTACGAACCCAAGAGCCTCGGCATCGAAGTCATCAACCTCTACGCCATCCAGCGCGGTTTCCTCGATGACGTTGAAGTGGAGCAAATTCAGGCTGTGCGCCGCCAGCTGGAGGAAGAAGCCACTGTTAACGGAGCAGCCCTGCTCACCCGCATTGAAGCCGAGAAGGCTCTGACGCCGGAAATCGACGCAGCCCTCAAGGATTTCATGACCGCTTTCAAATCCCGCCTGAAGAAGTAACAACATGGCAAGCCTGAGAGACATCAAACGCCGCATCAAGTCGGTACGCAACACATCGCAGATTACCAAAGCGATGCAGATGGTTGCGTCTGCCAAGATGCGCCGGGCTCAGGAGCTGGCTTTGAAGGGTCGTGTCTACATACGTGCCTTATCACGCGTATTCAAGCACCTTCAGGAATCCATTGCCGAGGGTTCTGTCCAGCTCATGGAGAAGCGAGACACCGGCAAGCAACTCATCATCGTTGTCAGTACAGACCGTGGTCTCTGCGGTGGTTTGAACACGAACCTCTTCAAAGAAGTTCTGACGCAATGCCCCGCAGACGCAGACTACCTCACCATCGGCACGAAGCTTAACTCCCAATTTGCACGAGTCAATCGCAAGCTCGTCGCCTCATTCACCATTGGTGACACAGTGGAAGAGGCTGAGATGAAGGCCATTCTGGAATTCATTCGTAAAGAGTTCATGGCTGGCACCTACAACCAGGTAACGGTCGTATACCAGAAGTTCATCAACATCATGGTACAACGCCCGCAGGTTGTGGATATCCTCCCCATCAAATCGGAAGACCTGCTCAAGCTGGCAGAGGAGTCCGAGGGCGAGGTACACGCAGAATTCCTGCTGGAGCCCAGCCCCACGGAGCTGCTCAAATCCATACTGCCGCTGTACTTTGCCAACCTGCTCACCCAAATGGTGCTGGAAGGCAAGGCTTCTGAGCAATCTGCCCGAATGGTTGCCATGAAATCCGCCACAGAGAACGCCAAAACCCTCATCGGTGAGCTTACTCTGGAGTACAATAAGGCACGCCAGGCCCAGATTACCAACGAACTTCTCGAAATCACCACGGCTATGAAAGCCATGGAGTAATTACTCTCATCATCATTTTCAAAATAACTTATTCTCAGTATGAACACAGGTAAAATCGTGCAGATTATCGGCGCCGTGGTAGACGTCGACTTCTCCCAGGCGGAGATGCCCGCCATTTACAACGCTCTCACCGTAGATTATGAAATCGACGGTAAGCCCACCCAGCTGGTGCTGGAGGTGGAGCAGCACCTGCCCGATGGCTGGGTGCGCACCGTGGCCATGAGCACCACTGACGGTCTGAAGCGTGGCATGGATGTCATCGACACCGGTGCGCCCATCTCCGTGCCCGTTGGTCCCAAGGTGCTGGGTCGTATCTTCAACGTGCTCGGCGAAACCGTGGACGAAAAAGGTCAGCTGGAAGGCGTGAAGCGCTACCCGATTCACCGCGAGGCTCCCACGCTGGAAGAGCAGTCCACTTCCTCTGAAGTGCTGGAATCCGGCATCAAGGTGATTGACCTTATCTGCCCCTTCCTGAAGGGTGGTAAAGCCGGTTCCTTCGGTGGTGCCGGCGTGGGCAAGACGGTTCTCATCATGGAGCTCATCAACAACATTGCCAAGGCGCACTCCGGTCTTTCCGTGTTCGCCGGCGTGGGTGAACGTACCCGCGAAGGTAACGACTTCTATATGGAAATGAGCGAATCCGGCGTTATCGACCAGGCCAACCCGGAGAACTCCAAGGTGGCACTTGTATACGGCCAGATGAATGAGCCCCCCGGCGCACGTCTGCGCGTGGCTCTTTCCGCCCTCTCCATGTCCGAATATTTCCGCGATGAAGAGAACCGCGACGTGCTGCTCTTCGTGGACAACATCTTCCGTTTCTCCCAGGCAGGTTCCGAGGTATCCGCCTTGCTCGGCCGCACTCCTTCCGCCGTGGGTTACCAGCCCAACCTGGCAGAAGAAATGGCTGGTCTGCAGGAGCGAATCACCTCCACCAAGAAGGGTTCCATCACCTCCATGCAGGCTGTGTACGTGCCCGCTGACGACTTGACTGACCCCGCCCCCGCCACCACCTTCTCCCACCTGGACTCCACCGTGGTGCTGGAGCGTGCTCTGGCTGCTCAGGGTATCTACCCCGCCGTGGATCCGCTGGCTTCTACCTCCAAGGCACTGGCTCCTGAGCTCGTGGGTGAGGAACACTACCGCGTGGCACGTGGTGTGCAGCAGACACTTCAGCGCTACAAGGACCTGCAGGATATGATTGCCATTCTGGGTATGGATGAACTCTCCGAGGCCGACAAGCTCACCGTGAGCCGCGCCCGTAAGATTCAGCGTTTCCTTTCCCAGCCGTTCAGCGTGGCTGAAACCTTCACCGGCATCAAGGGCGAATACGTGCCCGTGGCCGAAACCGTCCGCGGCTTCGCCGAGATTCTGGACGGCAAGTGGGACTCCGTGCCCGAAGTGAACTTCTACATGAAGGGCAGCATCGATACCGTTGAGAAAGCCTGATTCTGAACGACCATGCCCATGCAATTCAAAATCATCACCCCAATGCGCACCGCCCTTGAGGCGGAGGTGACGGCTATCCGACTGCCTGCCGCCACGGGTGAGATGGAGGTGCTGCCCGGGCACGCCGCCATCATCACCTCTGTTGCCAATGGGGAGCTCACCTACACCTGCCCCGGTCAGGCTCCTGAGAGTCTCTTTGTGGGCGGCGGTTTCCTGCAGGTGGAAAACGACAACGTGCTTCTGGTGACGGACACCGCCCTCACCGTGGACGAAATCGACACCACCAGCGTGGAAAAAGCGCTGGAACGCGCCCAGGCCGCCTTCCGTGATGGAGCCTCCGTCCTCGACCGAGAAGAACAGGCCAAGCTGGAAGCAGCTATCTCCAAGCAGATTGCCATGCTCGACTTCCGGAAGAAACGGAGGATATGATTTACCAATCCCCGCAGCCGATAAGCTGCGGGGATTTTTTCATTTCGGGACTGAAGTCCCGTGCCTCGATATGAAAGGACAGCGTTTTTACAAGCACCTGCGGAACAAGAAAATCGATTATAGCATGGGCCGGTTTTTCGTAACCATGCAAGTTGAGCACAATCGTTCTATCCTGGGAACAATCGTGGGCGAAGAGTGTATCCTCAACGAGCTTGGGCATGTAGTACGAAACGAGCTCACTAGTTTACCCCGCAAATATCCGGAGCTGAAACTGGGTGAGTTTATCGTGATGCCGAACCACCTCCACGCCATTTTTACCATAAAAGAACGGACAACCAATAAAAAGAACCATCTTGGTTTCCTTGTAGGTCGTTTCAAAGGCTCCTCCACATTCCTATACGGCAAGCTCAAGCGAGCAGGAAAAGCCCATGACATAGGCGCGCATCTGTGGCAAATTGACTACTGGGAAGATTTGATTTCCAGCACCGATGAACTGCTACACTACGAGCGATACATACGCAACAACCCGAAGAACTGGTCGCGCGACCACTGGGGAGCAGTCCCAGCACACATGCTGGGCAACGAGGCTCTCCTTGATTTGCCCAAACGAGCATTTGTAGCATCTCAGGGATTCAGCGCAACTGAACTTAAGCCG
This sequence comes from Akkermansia sp., assembly GCA_045645565.1. Classification (GTDB taxonomy): domain Bacteria; phylum Verrucomicrobiota; class Verrucomicrobiia; order Verrucomicrobiales; family Akkermansiaceae; genus Akkermansia. The sequence continues at coordinate 6,053 of JAZRJB010000082.1, forward strand.
CAGCTTCTCTCTTCGAGGCACGGGACTTCAGTCCCGACATCCAGGGACATGCCGCTCATTTCAACCTTCACAAGTCCACAGGAACGGGAAATCCTTCGGCGGGTGCTCACCGGAAATCAGAGCATCATCCACGTATGCCCCCAGGGAATCCCGACTGAGCAAGAGCTCACCACTGAGCAGCTGCAGGCCCTTGCAGAAAATCGCATCCTGTTCCTCTCCCCGCAACCAAGCGGCTCCATACTGAACAAACAGGTCGCCACCTGGTGCAACGAATACGTCCTTCGCCACGCATCAGAAATCTGGGTAGGCAACATCTCCCCCAACGGCATGCTCGACACAATGCTTTCCTCCCTGTTGAAAAATGAATAATGGGCCAGGCTGCTGATTAACTTTTTCCTTGATCCAAGACTCTGCAACTTATAAAATAACCGCAATTACCATGCCACACCCCACACTCACAGAGCAGCAAATTGACACGCTGGACGACATCTTTGACGACGACAAGGCCTCCGCACTGCGCAGGATGCTGAAACCTGGCTTATTTCAGAAATCGGTGCTGCCCGTCGATGCCGTTGACGAGGATGGCAGAGGTCTGCTGTCTATCGCCGCTTTCAACAACGCGGTCAAGTGCATGAAGGTGCTTCTGGATGCCGGGGCAGATGTGAATCAGCGCGATAAGGACGGAGATACACCGCTCCATTGGGCTGCCGGCCTGTTCCACACAGAAGCCGTGCGTCTTTTGCTGGCGGCAGGTGCCAATTCCACCGTGCAGAATAAGGAAGGCGACACGCCTCTCAATTTTGTCAGGTCGTGGGAAGCCCGCGAGTGCAGAAAGCTGCTGAAGGAGGACATGCGGGCACGTGGCCTGGATGTACCGGATGGCCCGACGATGACGCTCGATGAGCTGCGCCAGAAGCTGAACCAGGAAGCCGTCCTTTTCCGCAGCCGGGCGGCACAAGGGGAACCCGCCGGCACACAAAGCTGGCTGGGGCGCGTAACCTGGCAGAAGCCCGGCGAGGAACGCCCAAAGGACGCAGAGGGCACCCCGCTGGAGCCGATGGCTACACTCTTCGTGCGCGATTTACCGTATGTCCCTGCTCCGCTCAGAAAGCTGGAGCTCATCACCATCTATGCCCCGCAGGAAGCCTGGGCCATGGATCCGGAGGAAGAGCCCAGGCTGGGCTGCGTCATCCGCGGCTATACCAGCACAGAGGGCCTGGAACCCTGCGATTATGAATCAACCGAGCTGACTCCCTGCATCCTCACTCCGGAACATATCAGGAACGATATCCCCAAGTGGCCGGACTGCGGCGGCGGCAAAGAGCTGTGGGAGGAAATCTGCGAGCACGAAATATGCCGGGGCAAGTGTTATCAGGATGACATTTACCCGACAGACTACGAAACGCACAAGCTTGGCGGCTACCCCACCTATGCACAGGGGGGCCCGGAGCTTCCTGAGAGCTACGAATTCGTGCTGCAGATAAGCCACGATGACCATGCCGGGCTCGACATCGGCGATTGCGGCAATTACTTCTTCTACTATAACGCCAGTGAAAATGACTGGCGAGTCTATGCGGATTGCTACTAATTGCCGGAAACTTACACCAAACCCGCGCCGGAAACCGGCGCGGGTTTTAAAGTGAACAAACACTGTCGATAAAACTATTCTACGCTTACCTTCAGCGACTTCTGAACAGATTTACCATATTCGTTTGTAAGTGTGTATTTAAGAGTATCTGTACCCTTGAAACCAGGCTTGGGAGTATAGACAGCCTTTCCTTTCCTGAAGACAACGGTGCCACCCTTGGCACTGGTATCGTTCCACGTAATGCCTGGGTTCTTCGCAAAACTCCGGAGAGAGTCCTCGCCGCAGGTGAGCGTCAGGCTCTGATTCTTCTGAATCTGCGTATTTTCCGGCAGCATCCAATAGGTGAGATCCCACTTGGGAAGATTCTTCTCATCCAGATACGCAGCAGCACCTGCTGAGGGAATCAGCTTGAAATGGGCAAAATAGGGGCGCACGTCGCGCTTGGCGGCTTCTGACAATCCAATCAGGTAGCGGTCAATCTTGGCCTGGTCATGATCCACGCCCTGAACAAAGTCCCATTTGTACATGTCGTCCTTCTTATCCCGGAGCCGATGAATGGTGGTTTTCATTGCTTTCCAGCCGAAGGTATCGGTATAACCGATCATCATGGTGGTGATGGGGTAAGACCAATGGTGCGTCCCCTTGCCGGAAATCTTGTACCATTTATCCTGCATGATTTCGCGGATTCCTTTATTATTCGGGTCGAAGAGGAGGCAAAGGTGACGATCATGCGTATCCTTCCAGTTGAATTCCTTACCCTTGTGAGCCTTCATATAGTAACCGCCCCAGTTAGGGGTAGCTTCCGCCCAGAAAGAAAGCTCCATTTCAC
>JAZRJB010000083.1:0-15380 GCA_045645565.1 Akkermansia sp.
CCGCTTTCCATCTTTCAGTCGAGGCTTCGTACATTTCAGTACTTCTTGGCTCTGCTGCTATAGGTTCTGAGATTTGAGTGGTTGCCCACGCCGTGATTCAGCCCTTCCCACCGGGGTTGTTCGTTTTGGTGGTACTATGGCTTCTGCTGACTCCCTACAGACGGATTGCTCCGCAGCGCTTTCACGCTTTAGTAGGGTCTCACCGAATATGAATATGCTACTTTCCACCCGCGCCGTCTGCATCTACCTTATGGATTCTTGATGATGTATCGGATTTCGGCACTTGCAGCAACCTCGTCCATCCATCCGGCCTTATATGCAGTTTCTGTTCGTACAGTCGGGATTTCCCCTCGAACTTCCTCTTCCACGGTTCGTTACCTCCCCGCAGTTGTTCTTCAGGTCTGGGATTCCGCATCATCGCGGCTCCGCGCGGACTTTCACCGCAGTGCGCATATCGCGTCGGTCGTACAGAGAAAGGGAGCGCCCGCCGGGGCGCTCCCTTTCTGCATTGTAAAAGAACCACTTACTCACCCAGGGCGCAGGCAAGGGTCTGAGCCACGCCCTCAAACGCAGCCGCCACGCGGTTAACGCCGGTATCCTCCAGGGCAACCGGGCGCCCCTGGTCGCCGCCCTCGCGCGTGCGCATATCCAGCGGAATCTTGCCCAGCATCGGCACACCGAGACGCACCGCCTCGCGGTCACCGCCATGCTGCCCGAAAATGTAATGTACAGTCTCATCCGTGGGGCAGATGAAATAGCTCATATTCTCCACAATACCGAGGATAGGCACATCCGTGCGCTGGTAGAGACCGACCGCCTTGCGGGCATCAATCAGCGCCATCTCCTGCGGGGTAGTCACCACCACCACACCATCCAGCTGCACCGTCTGCACAATCGTCAACTGAATATCACCGGTACCTGGCGGCATATCCAGAATCAGGAAATCAAGCTCACCCCAATCCGTCTCCCGCAGGAACTGCTGCGTATAGCGCGTTGCCAGCGGGCCACGCACCGCCACCGGCGAGGCCTCATCCATCATCAACCCCATGGAAAGCAACTTCACACCATGAGCCTGCACGGGGATAAAGCGTTCATCCTCACCAGCATCAGGCAACTCCTTAGTGCCGAACATCAGCGCCATGGAAGGCCCGTAAATATCCAGATCCAGCAGCCCCGTGCGGTACCCCAGGCGGGCCAGCGCCACCGCCAGATTCGCAGACACCGTACTCTTACCCACACCACCCTTACCGGAAGAAATGCCGATAATATGCTTCACACCCGGCAGCGGCGTCTTCCACTTCGCCGGGTCATCCTGCATGCTCGCCTTCTTCTCCACATCCGGGTTGTGGTACTCAATATCCACATCAATACTCTTCACCCCGGGCATCTCCTTCACCTCCGTCATCACACTCTGGTACACAAAGCGCGGCACATCTTCATTCTTACTCTCAATGCGCAACTCAATCCGCACAGCGCCATCGGCAGCCACCTCGATATTCTTTACCAGACCAAACGACACAATATCACGGCTGAACCCGGGGTATTTCACCGTTGTCAGCGCCGCGCGTATCAGCTCCGGAGTCACCATTACTTCACTCATAACAATAAACAAGTCCTCAGACCCCCGCTACTATGCTCGCTCAGCCCTCATTTGTCAAGGTAAAACCCTGCCCGCCCACCACCCCACACGTGTCCCAAAGTTTGAGAAAGCTGCCCGATAGATTGGAATATGGCGAGCCGCAGGCGAGCGGAAACTTGAGCCCGCAAGGGCGACATAATCATAGCCCAGCGTGGAGCCGCCACGCAGCGGAACGCTGGGTTTGGAATAAAACATAACCGGAACCCCGACCAACGTGGAGGGGTGGCAGGGAGGATACCGCTTTCGCCTTTATTTGCCTGCCTCACAATGGTATTATGCAAGCGTGTTGTAAATAATATGTCGCATAGCTTTTCCAATCTGAATGGAGAGATAAGGAGAGATAAGTTTGAGGATTATAACGAACCTGCTTGAAAGTAGAGCAGGTATATGGTAGTATGCATAGTGCATTTCAACACTTGCATAAACCATGAGGTTACACCTTCCCTGCTCTCTCCGTAAATCCGTTCTTTCCAGCCTTGTCTCTATGGTGGCTTTGTCACTAGGCAGCGGTTCTGCTTGTGCTGTAACTGAGCCAGAACCTCAAAACCTTGTTTTTGATGGTGCTACTCTTACCTGGAATACCGATACCGAAAACAAAGTGTTTACCAATGCGGCGGGCGAATCGGCTTCCTTCGCACCGGGTGATAATGTAACCTTTGCAAGCGATGCTACTGCTTCCCTGGGTGAAGACATCTCCGCTGGGCAGATAAACATTGCCAACGGAGCTGATGTCGTCATCGAACTGGCTGACAATGGGTTGAACTTTGATACGCTGTCCATGCTGGGCGGCTCTCTCGATGCCGGTGATTCACTCAACATCGCAGCTGGTGAAACCCTGGCTGTTGGCTCCAATGGTTCCGTACTCAAATCAGACCTGGTGCTGGAGAAAAATGCTCGTCTCTCGGTAGATTACGCTGGCACTGGCTCCGCAACCAGCCTGGATAAATCTGTCCTTTCCCTGCAGGGTGGTACTCGGTTGCAACTTTCCGGCTGTGGTAATGGCGATGGCAAGACCTACACACTTCTCGCTGGGATTTCTGAATTGAAGGATGCCCAGGGAAATACTATCTCGCTCGGAGAAGGAAATAACGCAATCTCCAGCTATTTCGACACCTCCCAACCCGGCACCGGATTCTGGGCGAATGGTACCCTGCAGTTGAATGACGGCACCCTCCAGCTTGTGCTCCATGACCAGGAGGTGAAGGAGGCCGTGCAAATTATCACTCGGCAGACCGATGAATTGACTTATCAATATTATACAGAGGTGACATTTGATGGTATTGAACATACCGCATCGAATCAAGGAGGAGCAATTTGTGGGAATAATAACATTTCTATAAGTAACAACGGCAGCGTAAAATTCAGAGAGAACATGCTCTCTTCCTCTTCTGGATATTACTCTTTTGGTGGTGCAGTTTATGGAAAAGGTAATATTACCATAAACTCAAATGGTTATGTAGAATTCAGCAGGAACAAGGTAGCACATGAACAGGAGGCCAGAGGTGGCGCAATAGTGGGTAGAGGAAGTATCATTCTGTGTGACAATGGCTATGTGAATTTTATTGAAAATAGCGTAGTTTCTAATTACCACGCCTGTGGTGCCGCTATTCGGAGCACAAATAATCTCGAACTCAATGACAACACAAGCTTGATATTTTCAGAAAACTCGGCATATACATATCATGATAACGCTGTGGGTGGTGCAATTTATGGAGCATCAGGCATTACTATAAACAATAATGGCCATTTGGAGTTCAGTAACAATACGGCTTATACTACGAGAAATGGTTCTTCAGGAGGTGCGATTTTTGCCCTTGACAGCATCACTCTGAGCGGGAATAATGAGGTGAGATTTAGTGGAAATGCGGTTTATGCTGAATCCAGCAAAGGCCATAGGGTAACATCCGAGGGTGGCGCTATTAGCGCAGTATCTTCTATCATATTGAGTGGTAACGAAACGGTGGAATTCTGTAAAAATAAGGCTTATGCTGAAACTGATTACTGGGCGGAGGCCTACGGTGGCGCTATTAGTGGGAGAGCATCAAGCACTATTGCGTTGAATGATAATGGAGTGGTTTCCTTCAAGGGAAATGAAGTAACCGCTCACGACACCTATCATTCTTCGGCTTATGGCTTTGGTGGCGCCATATATGGTAAATCTTCCAGCAACATTTCCCTGAATAATAACGAACTCGTCGAATTTAAGGAAAACATAAATACGACTTCCGCTCATTGGTCTACAGCTTATAGCTATGGTGGTGCCATATATGGTGGTTCTTCCAGCAACATGACGCTGAGCGATAACGGGAGCGTGAGCTTCAGCGGGAATACTGCTTCATCCGATTACGACGCCTACGGCGGCGCGATTTGTGGGGACTGGGACAGCACCATCACGCTGAGTAACAACGAGAGTGTGACTTTCATCGGGAATACGGCTTCCTCCTATGACGACACCTTCGGCGGCGCGATTTGTGGGGGCACCATCACGCTGAGCGATAACGGGAGCGTGACCTTCATCGGGAATACGGCTTCCTCTACCACCTCCTACCACGACTTCGGCGCCTACGGCGGCGCGATTTATGGCCGCTCTAGCAGCACGATAACGCTGAGCGATAACGAGAGCGTGACCTTCAGCGGGAATACGGCTCATTCGGAAGACGCCTCCGCCTTCGGCGGCGCGATTTATGGCTCCTCTTCCAGCACCATCACGCTGAGCAACAATGGCAGCGTGAGCTTCAGCGGGAATACGGCTCATTCGGATGACTCCTCCGCCTTCGGCGGCGCGATTTATGGAGGTAAGAACAGCACTATGACGCTGAGCAACAATAGAAGCATAACCTTCAGCGGGAATATAACATCCGGAGCCAAAGATGCCTATGGCGGTGCTATTTGTGGGAATGGAAACATCTCACTGAGTAATAATGTGAGCATGGAGTTCAGCGGGAACTCAGCTTACGGCAACTTAGCCTTGGGGGGTGCGGTTTATGGTGGGCTTAACAGCACTATGACGCTGAGTAACAACAATAGCATAACCTTCAGCCGTAATACAGCATTCGGCTCCGATGATTCCTATGGCGGTGCTATTTGTGCGGATGGGGACCTTACTCTGAGTAATAATGAGAATGTGGTGTTTAGTGAGAACTCGGCTACCGTTGGCGGTGCAATTTATGGGTACAACTCTATCACGATATGTAACAACAAAAATCTAGAATTCAACGGAAACACAGCTACTGTCTATGGTGGTGCAATTTATGGACTCAATTCCATCATTCTGAGTAACAACGGGAGCGTGGTGTTTGAGGGGAATAGGGCGTCTTCCTACTCCTCCTCCGCCTACGGCGGCGCGATTTATGCATCCGGCAAACTGAGTATCCGCAACAATGAGTCGGTGGAGTTCTACCAGAATGCCGAGGTGAATGGCAATACCTACCGCCTGCGCAGTATTTATGCATACGGTGGTCATGCTGGTGAGATATCTCTTTCTGCCGCAGCGGGGAAGAGTATCACGTTCTACGATTCTGTCTATATCGGCTACGGCGCTACGGTGAATTTGAATCAGGATTATACCTATCAGGCAGAAGACGGCACATCTTTCAGCATCAAGCAGCAGGGTGATATCATCTTCACCGGTAAATATGCTGAAACGCACCTGAATGAGATTCTGGCTGCGGATGAACAGGGCCGCACTGCCACGACAGAGGAAATCCGCAATTCCCGCACTACGGAGGTGTATGCCCTGACAAATCTTCATGGCGGACGCCTGCGAGTGGAAGATGGCGCTATTTACCGAGGACAAGGCATAACAGTACATAAGGGTTCCAATGCCTCAGTTCTGGTGAAGGATGCGGTGCTTAGCCATGCGGACTATGAGCTGCATTTCTACGAAGGAACCAAGTTAGAAGCACTGGGGACAAGTGAGATTTTTGGCGATGTGATAGTGGAGTCGACCGCAACAGCAGCCTTCTCTGCTCTTACCCGACTGGAAGGCAGTCTGACGCTGGCATCGGGTTCAACGCTGCTTCTGGAGGGAGAGTTTACGCTCGATGGCACATTGACACTTGGAACAGGACTGACTTTAGGAGGAAATGTGCTGGAGCTATTGAACCAGCTGCAATATGGGCAGAGCCTGACCCTGATAAGTGGCTTAGATTCGCTGATGGCGCAGTCTCTGTATGCGTTATCGACAACTGAATACTCAGCTCTTGCAACAGATCAAGAGCTGCGAGCCGGTGATTATTTCAGTAACCTGAGCCCTGATATGGTTCTGAAATACAATGGGGAAGTGGGTCTATTATCCGTCTCTCGCGTCATTCCCGAACCAGCTACCACCACTCTGAGCCTGCTGGCTCTTACCGCATTGATGTCTCGCCGCCGCAGAAAGTAAAAATGATACACGTACTAATCACAGTCAAGGAAAGCAAGCGCTTCCCTGGAAAGAACCGCTTGCTGGCACCTTTCTCCATTTTATGGCTTGTAAACGAAATAGCCTACATGGAGGAGGAGGTAAAGGTATACACCGTGGGAGAGCGCACTGAGCTTCCCCTGCGTTTGCCTGTGGGCTGGCAGCATATCCGCACAGAAGGGGAAAGCCATCAGGCTGATATTGAGTTTGCAGAAAAGCTGATATCTCCTTCGCTTGATGACGTGATGCTGCTTGTACAGGTAACGCAGCCGCTTCGTGAACCGGGACTGATAGATAAGGCCGTACGAGCTATACGCGAGGGGGCAGATAGTTGTGTTTCTGTTATTGAGCAACGGGAAGATTCCTGGCGAACAGTACAAGATGCTGGCCATTGGGGGAATAAAACAGAGCAGAAGCGGCATGTGGTGGATGGCCAGATATATGCATGGAAGCCTGGCCATGTGGAAAAAATCTTCTTGCCAACGGCTAATCACGCACTTATTTCTTCTTCTCAGCGTTGGGGGTATGTGGACATAGATGAGCGGTCTGACATACCGCCTGGCCTTAAGGCAATGGCGGCAGATTTGCTGCTGGAGCCCATGAAACAACCTCCGCTGGTCATCAAGAATAAAAAGGTGTTGCTTATCGGCTCCGGCAAGGATATTGTGGGGCGAAGCCTTGGCAAACGCATCGATGCCGGTGAATGGGATGTGGTAGTGCGTTGCAATCATTTCTATGGCGACCCGGTGGACGTGGGAACCCGTACAGATTTAGCTGTGGTTCGTGAGGCTCGTTTCGAAAAGGACTTTTTTAACGAAGCCCCGAAAGCACCAGTACGAGTATTGACGACTAATGATGGCACTAATTTCCCGAAGCATTTATTACAACGAGCAGCGCAGGAGGTTGGCCACAGAGAAGCATCCATTGGCATTATTGCGGCTCGCTGGTTGTTGAATTGTGGTGCCAGGCTTTCCGTAATAGGGATTGGCCATTTCCCTGATGGTAGCTGGATTAGCCAGAAAACCTACCCCGATGGCACAGTGGATACTGCCGGATTCTGTGATTGGAATAAAGAAAATGCCTGGTGGATGCGCCAGCGCGGGGTAGAGTTACTATAAAGCGCCCTCCACATAGAATTTTCAATTCCCGCGTTTGGAAGATACAAAGCAAAAACGCTCAGCAGCGGTTTTATCCGTTACTGAGCGTTTTAATTTATCGGGCAAGCGGGATTCGAACCCACGACCCCTTGCACCCCATGCAAGTGCGCTACCAGACTGCGCTACTGCCCGAGACTTTTCAGTCATCTTCACCCCGGAGGGCGTCGACAGGCGGAGTATACACTCACTTTTTAGGATTGTCAACTACTTTTTTTCATGATATGATTTTTTTGCCATGAAGAAGGTGAAAACGGCTGTTGTCGGAGCCAGTGGCTACACTGGCCAGGAGCTTCTGCGAATTCTGCTGCGCCATCCGGGTGTGGAGTTGGTCTGCGCGACCTCGCGCCAGTATGCAGGGCAGAAGCTGAGTGATCTTTTCCCGCGTTTCCGGCATGTGCCGGGAGCGGATTTGTGCTTTACTGATTCGGATGTGGAGGCGATTGCCGCCACCGGGGCGGAGGCGGCATTTCTGGCGCTGCCGCACGGTGTTTCCGTAGAATACGGGCGCGGGCTGGTAGAAGCCGGTATTCGCGTGGTGGATCTTTCTGCGGATTTCCGACTGAATGATCCGGCGGTGTATGAGGAATTTTACGGGAAGCCGCATGCAGATGTGGCATTGATGCAGGAGGCGCCGTACGGCATGCCGGAGTGGCACCGTGAGGAGATTGAGAAGGCCCGCATTGTGGGGTCGCCCGGGTGCTACCCGACGAGTATCATTCTGCCGCTTGTTCCGCTGCTGAAAGCCGGGCTGGTGCTGCCGGAAGATATTGTGGTGAACAGCGGCAGTGGTGTTTCCGGTGCCGGTCGCCGGGCAGATGTTTCCCTGCTCTTCTGCGAATGTAATGAGAGCATGCGCGCGTACGGGGTGCCGCGCCCCCGCCATCTTTCCGAAATTGAGCAGGAGCTTTCCGCCGCTGCGGGTGAGAAGGTGACCATTACCTTCACGCCCCACCTCATGCCGGTGAACACGGGTATTCTCACCACGACGGTGGCCAAGCTCAAGCCCGGCACCACGATTGAGGAAATCAGCGCCTGTTTTGAGGCGGCTTATGCCAAGGCTCCGTTTGTGCGCCTGCAAGGCGCCAACAAGCCGACGGATACGAAGAATGTAACCCGCACGAACTTTGTTGATATTGGCTGGGCGATTGATTCCCGCACGAACCGCGTGGTGCTGATGAGCGCGGAGGACAACGTCATCAAGGGCGCTGGTGGCCAGGGTGTACATGCCTTCAATATCATGTTTGGATTCGACGAGACTGAGGGTCTCTGGATTATCTGATAGTAGGTATGAAACCGGTACTCCTCATTGTAGATGATGAGAAGTCAACCCGCACGGTGCTATGCGCTGCGCTGGAGGACGACTATGAGGTGTACCCCGCTGCCAGCAGCAAGGCAGCACGGGCTATTCTGGAAACAGAGCCGGTTGATATACTGCTGACAGATTTGCGACTGGGGGGCGAGAGCGGCATGGATTTGATTGACCATGCTGTCTCGCTGCCGCAGCCGCCGCTGTGCATCATGATGACGGCCTACGGCAGCGCCGATGTGGCGGCCGAGGCTAAAAGGCACGGTGCATATTACTTCCTGAACAAGCCGCTGAATCTGGATGAGGTGGAGCTGCTGCTGCGCCGCGCCACCCAGACCCGGCAGCTTGAAAAGGAAAACCAGGAACTCACCACCCGGCTGGAACCAGCAGGCGGGTTGGACCGCATGCTGGGAGACAGCCCCCAGATGCAGGATATCTTCAACCGCATCCGCCGTGTTGCACCGACTCAGGCTACGGTGTTGATAGAGGGAGAAAGCGGAACGGGTAAGGAATTGGTCGCTCGCGCGCTGCACGCGCTTTCCCCGCGCAGCAGCAGGAAGTTCGTGGCGGTGAATTGCGCTGCGCTTTCTCCCCAGCTCATGGAAAGTGAGTTATTCGGGCATGAGAAAGGCTCATTCACCGGGGCAATGCAGCGGCGCATCGGACGTTTTGAAGAAGCAGACGGGGGCACGCTGTTCCTGGATGAGATTGGTGAGATTGATATTCCGACCCAGGTCAAACTGCTGCGCGTGCTGGCAGAGCGCAGCATCGAACGCGTAGGCAGCAATACCTCCATCCCCGTGAATGTGCGCGTTGTGGCTGCCACCAACCGGGACCTCGCAGCCATGGTGCAGGAAGGCACGTTCCGGCTCGATTTGTACCAGCGGCTCAATGTCATTTCGCTCCACCTTCCGCCGCTCCGCGAGCGGCGGGGTGACATTGTACTCATGGCAAATGCCTTCTCCCGCGAACTGAGCCAGGAGAATAATAAACCGGAACTCACCCTGAACCGAGCCTCTCTTGAACTACTCCGCAATTTCAACTGGCCCGGCAATGTGCGCCAGCTGCGCACGGCGGTGGAACACGGCGTGGTCATGAGTTCCGGCAAGGAAATCACCCCGGAGGATTTGCCGGAATACCTCCAACATGCAGAAGCTCCAGTCCCTGCTGATTCAATTAAGCGTGGCAGCACGGATTTTGAGCTTGAAAACTGCCCCTCTCTTAATCTACAATACCTCGAACGCAGGGCCATACGCCTTGCCCTGCAACGCACCGGCGGGAACCGCTCAACCGCAGCAGAACTGCTGGGCATCAACCGCCGCACCTTACAACGCAAAATCGCTGAATCACAAGAGTTTTTCCGGGATTTCACCTAACCGTTTTCAATCATCTCAAAATGGATACATTAACCAGCCAAGAACGAGCCCAGCGGAATACATTAGCAACTCTGCGATGGATTCTTGCCTTTGTCATTACCAGCCTCTGCCTTTTCCAGCTCTGCCTCACCTACCGCGGGCTTGACCAACCCGTTGCGATGGACATGGCTCAAATCGGGCGCCAGATTGCCCGTGGTGAAGGGTTCACGAGCAAATTCATCCGTCCGATTGATGTGTGGGACCAGGATAAGACCAATAAGAAAAAGCCGCTGGACTTCAATCATTTTGCGGACACCAACCACGCACCGCTCTATCCCTATATTCTGGCAGGAGCATTGAAACTGACCGGGTATGATGATTTTGAAGCCCACCGCATGACTGAAGATGGGTCCAATGTGTACCCCGGGGACAGGGTCATTGCCGGTGTCAGCACCTTTTTCTTCCTTCTGGCGCTGATTCTGACGTATGCCCTGGTCATGCGTCTGTTTGATGAAGTGGTAGCCATTACCACAGTTGCCTTCATGGGGCTCAGTGAATTGATTCTGCAATACTCACTGAGCGGGTTACCGCAACCGCTCATGATGTGCCTGGTTCTGGGATGCGCCCACTGCCTGGTGTCTGCCATTCATGCGGAAAAGGACCTCAAAACAGGTAAAGCCGTAGCATGGAGCTGCGTCATGTATGTCCTGATGGCCCTGCTCTGCCTCACCTGCCGCATGAGCATCTGGTGCGCCTTCGGCATGCTTGTGTTCAGTGGTCTGTATTTCAAGCCGCGCGGCATGCACGCCGCCATTGGTGCTGCTATTCTGGCCGTGCTGGTGGTGCTGCCCACGGTGTTGCTGCTGGCACCCACCGGCGGTTTGGAAAAGAAGCTGATGTACGGCATTTTCAACGGTTTCGGCAGCAATGGGGCAGAAATGCTCATGCGTTCTGCCACCACTGAGGCCATCAGCTTCAACAGCTCCAACTTCTTCCTGCGCCTGCTGGGTTACACCTTTGCCCAGTTCAACAGCATGTACATAAACATGGGGGCTATCATCACCACTCCCTTCTTCCTGCTGGCGCTTCTCAACAAGTTCAAGAAACCGACGGTTGAAGGAATCAAATGGGCCGTATTCAGCATGTGGCTGTGCGCCTGCCTGGGTATGGCTCTGTTCGGTGAATCCCAGACCATCAGCGCCAGCCAGCAGGCTGTGCTGTTCACGCCATTCTTTGCCGCTTTCGGTACAGCGCTGGTGTTCATTTTCCTGGCACGCATGCAGCTGGGCACCGCCTTCAACGGCATCCGGGCTCTGGCCATTGTCACCATGCTGGTGATTTCCTCCGGTCTTTTCCTCTTCCAGCTGCCCAAGCAGCTTTATATCGGCATCTGGACGAGTGCCCGCGGTATTCCGCACTTCCCCCCCTATTATCCGGCAGCCATGAACGGCAAGCTGCACAACATGACCAACCCGGATGAACTCATCATCACCGACCAGCCCTGGGGCGTGGCCTGGTATGCAGACCGCAAGGCACTGTGGATGCCCCGCAGCATTGAAGAACTGACCCGCAACCTGGACCCCATTTTCCACCGTGGCAACCTGGGAACGCAAGGGTTCCTGATTACCCCCAGTTCCCACTCCATGCAGAGCGGCGGCGTAAGCGGCGTGATTACCGAGGCGGGAGACTTTGCCCCCCTTGCCCTGGAAGGCAAGCTGCTGCTGCTCACCCCCAAGCACAACATGGCTTTTGCGGAATTGTTCACCAGCAACGCCAATCCTAAATCCACCGCGCGCCCGCTGGCCAGTCTGGTTTCCTCTCAGGGGCTCTACCGCCACCGCAACTTCATTCTTGGCGCTGAAATGGTCTATTACAGCCGGGAGGACGTAAGCGATAAGAATAAGTAACACACCTATCTTCACACCCCATGGCTCAGCGTAGCAAAGGCAAGGCAGTGAACTTTGAGCAGGCAACCGCTCGGCTCGAAGAAATCGTTGCCCGCGTCAACAACCCGGAAACTGGGCTGGAAGAGATGATTGCACTGGCCGCAGAGGGGCTCACCCTCATCCGCAGCAGTGAACAATTACTCGCTGAAGCCGAGTTAAAAATTCAGAAGCTCGAACAAGCAGGTGATGCTGCTCCTGCAGAAAAGAAACAGCCCGCACATGACGAATTCTCCCTCATCTAACCTGCTGGGCAGCATTGAATCTCCCCAGGATCTCAAGAATCTCTCTGCCGACCAGCTCACTATTCTTGCAGAGGAGATTCGCCGCACCCTCATCCACACCCTGTCTGAAACCGGTGGTCACCTGGCACCCAACCTCGGGTTGGTGGAGCTGAGCATTGCCCTGCACCGCGTTTTCAACACGCCGAGAGATAAGATTCTCTTTGACGTTTCACACCAGTGCTACGTCCACAAGCTGCTGACGGGGCGCGCAAGCCGCTTTGGCACCATCCGCCAGCACGGAGGGCTTTCCGGGTTCTGCAAGCGCAGTGAATCTGAGCATGATGCCTACGGCGCCGGGCACGCCGGTACGGCACTTTCTGCTGGGCTGGGCATGGCCGCAGCCCGCGATTTAGCAGGAGATGACTACCACGTCATCTCCGTGGTGGGTGATGGTGCCTTCACCTGCGGAACAACGCTGGAAGGGCTCAACAGCATTGCTACCACCACGCGCAAATTCATTCTCATTCTCAATGATAATGAATGGAGCATTGACCGCAACGTGGGCGCGCTTTCCCATTACTTCTCATCCCTGCAGGAGACGGACACCTACGCCTGGCTCCGGGAACGCACCAAGACGATTATTGAAAAGCTGGCCGGTGAGACGGCCCGCAAGCAGGTTTCCAAGCTTGTGCATGCAGCGCACAGCATCATCACACCGCTGAGCTTCTTCCAGGAACTCGGGTTGAGTTATTACGGCCCCGTGGATGGGCATGATACGGTGCGCCTGGAAAAAATACTCCGCATTGCCTCACGCCACAACGGCCCGGTCATTATTCATGTGATTACCGAGAAGGGACGCGGCTATGCCCCGGCAGCCACTAATCCCACCAAGTTCCATGGTATCGGGCAGTATAACATTGAGGATGGCAGCACCAGCAAGGGCAGCGTCATTACCTACTCAGAGGCTTTCGGCACGCATCTGAGCACCCTGGCAGCAGAGGACCCCGCCATAACCGCCATTACAGCCGCCATGCCCACCGGAACCCGGCTGGATATTTTCCGCAAGCATTTCCCCAAGCGGTACTATGACGTCGGCATTGCAGAGGAACACGCCGCACTCTTTGCCTGCGGCATGGCCACCCAGGGACTCAAGCCCTACCTGGCGGTCTATTCCACCTTCATGCAGCGCTGTGTGGACATGATTCAGCATGATGCCGCGTTGCAGCACCTGCCCGTCCGTTTCTGCATGGACCGCGCCGGGCTCTCGCCGGATGACGGGCCGACGCACCACGGGTTGTTCGACATTGCCATGATGCGTTCCATCCCGGGCATCATCATGATGCAGCCGAAAGACGAGGCAGAAATGGGGCACATGCTGGCCACCATGAATGAGATTCATGACCAGCCCAGCCTCATCCGCTATCCGCGCGGCTGCGGCGAGGGGGTACCCACGCCAGAATTGCTGCAGCCGCTTCCCATCGGCAAGGCTGAAATCCTGCACCAGGGAACAGAGGTAACCCTGCTGGCGCTTGGCAACATGAACCATTACGCCGCCAAGGTTCGCATGGCGCTGGAAGCACTCGGTATTTCCTGCGCGCACATCAACGCCCGCTTCATCTGCCCGCTGGATACAGAAACCATTCTCCAGCAGGCGGCGGCAACCCGCCTTATTGTAACGCTGGAGGATCATGTCATTGCAGGCGGCTTCGGTTCTGCGGTCATGGAGCTGCTCAACGAACACCAGAGCAACACCCGCGTGTTGCGCATCGGCTGGCCCAACCAGTTCATTGAACACGGGCGCGAAGACCAGCTGAGAGAAAAATACGGGCTCACGCCCGATGCCATCTGCCAGACCATTCTGAACCAACTGGGTAAAAAATGAGTACCAAGATTCTGCCTGTTGCTGCACTCTTACTGGCGGTAATGCCACTGGTTGCCCCCTGCTCTGCTCAGGAGCCGCCGGTCAAAAGCCCGGATATTACCACCGTCCCCGAATGGCTCGTCAATTTCTCTAACCTTCCCCGCGAAGAAAGAGAGCAGTACCTGCGCGCCTTCAACAACGCCAAGCGCGCCTACCAGCAAGGGCAGTGGGTGGCCTGCATCGGTTTCCTGGCAGATTGCGAGATTCTTTTCTCTGAAAACCCGAATGTATGGAACCTCAGGGCCTGCTGCCTCATGGAACAGAAGTTCTTTGATGAAGCAGCAGAGGAACTTGAGCGCGCCATCAAGGTGCTTCCGGCAGACCCGGTAACAGCGCTGAACCTGGCCAATATGCACATGATACGCGGGCGCTATGCTGAAAGCATTGCTGTGCTGGATAACCTGCAGGCGAAACTCCCGTACGACAGCCCGCGTGAACTGCTGGATGTGCTGGTGTTCCGCTCCGTTCTCTGCCATGTCCTGATGGGGCAGGAAAGTGAGGCCAAAGCACTGGTGGCGCACCTTTCCGCCATATCAGATACCCCCTTGTACTATTACAGCCAGGCGGTCTTCGCCCTGGTCAGGAAGGACCGGCTCGAAGCCTCGCGCTGCCTGCGGGTCGCCTCCAGCATCTTCTCCAAAGGCAATGCCCTGGTGCCCTATCAACGGGCGTTGGAGCTTTCCGGCATTGCCAATATGGACGCTGCCGCCCCCAGACGCTGATGGAGAAAGACACGGGCACCATCCTGCGCCAGCAGCCACTGGGTGAGCATGGGCTCATCATTACCTGGTGTACCGCGCAGCACGGGATTGTGCGGACCGCAGCGCGGCTGGCCCGCAAACCCGGCAGCGAATTCAGCGGGCAGGTGGATTTGTTTCACGAATGCGAACTCCTTTACCGCCCCGCCACGCAGGGAGATTTGCACAGCCTCTCAGCCGCCCACCTCATCAGCCCCAGACTCGCGCTGCGCCATAATCTCACGCGGCTTCAACTCGCCAGTTATATGGCCCGGCTCATGCTGGCCACGGTAGAGCCGGGGGCGCAGGATGCGGCATGGCACACTCTCATTTCCGGAGCGCTCGACTACATCTGCACAGCAGAACTGAGCCCCGCCATCCTCTTGCATTTTGAAAAGCGCCTGGCCACGCTGCACGGGTTATACAACCCCACGCAAGCGCCCCATCACTCATTGTTGCAGCATTTCCAGCATCTGCCGGCAGGGCGGAGCGAACTCTTGCAGAAATTGGAAACACACGCAATCGTGTAGGGGGCTTTCGCCCCCTCACACACCTCCGTACGTGCCTTTTATGGCATACGGCGGTTTCCTAACCATTACAGACGACGCTCTGCAATGAGACTAACAAGCCGAATTTACCATGCGCACTCTTGACAGAGTATCGGGCGTAAGCATCCAGGGCTGCCTCACCTCGTGC
>JAZRJB010000084.1:0-11739 GCA_045645565.1 Akkermansia sp.
CATTTGATTACTACTCTTGGTGTTCCATGGCATAATGAGATTATGCCACATGTCTATCCAAAAGTGTAACCTATGTCCTGGAACTTGTGTTACCTATGTGGTGGTATTTTTTTGTTACCCCTGTCCTGGGCGCGCGCCAAAATGTTGCTGATATTTCTATTCTCTACAAAATCTTTGGGACACGTGTGGTTTTTTTATGAAATAAATTCATTTTGGCTTGACTTTCAGGGCTAAATAGTGCATCTTGGCGGCTCACCAAACCCAATATTACTGAGTTATGGCAAACATGAATGTTATTCTCGCTACGAAGATCGAAGGTCTGGGCTGTGAAGCCGACCTCGTTACCGTGAAGGCTGGTTACGGCCGCAACTACCTGATTCCTCAGGGCCTTGCGTTCGAGGCTACTCCCGCCAACCAGCGTTTCATCAACATGCTCCAGAAGAAGCGCGCAGAGCGCGAGGCCGCTGAGCTGGCCAACTTCCAGGAGATCGCTGCCAAGATTGCTGCCGTCACGGTCAACCTGACCCTCGAGGCCGGTGAGAATGGCAAGGTGTTCGGCGCCATCACCAACCAGCAGATTGCTGAGGGTCTGGCTGCCCAGGGTATCGAAATCGACCGCCACGCCATCGAGCTCGAGAAGCCGCTCAAGAAGTCCGGCACCTACGAGGTGGCTGCCAAGCTGCACACCCAGGTGACCGCCACTGTGAAGGTGGTTCTCGTGGTTAAGGGTGAGGTTGAGGCTCCCGCTGCTGAGGAAGCCCCCGCTGAGGCCTGATTCACGTCCCTGAATCATTGATTTTCAAAACCGCGCCTGTTGCAAAGCAGGCGCGGTTCTTTATGTCTGCGTGGTATTTGCCGTTTGCAATCCGCCCGGTTCTCTGTTACAATGCGGTGCGAGATGGCATATCTGGAGTTAGAGCATGTAAGCGTGCATTTCCCGGTGCGCAATACCTGGGGCACCACCGGTGAGGTGGTGCGCGCGGTGGATGATGTTTCACTTTCCATTCCCCGCGGCAGTATTCTGGGGCTGGTGGGTGAAAGCGGGTGTGGTAAGTCCACCCTCTCCCGGGCCATCATGCAGCTGCAGCCGGTAACGAGCGGGCGCATCGTGCTGGATGGTACTGACCTCACAGCCCTGCCGCCGCGCGAGGTGCGCCGCCGCCGGCTGGATTTCCAGATGGTGTTTCAGGACCCCTATGCCTCGCTCAACCCGCGCTTCAGTATCTTTTCCACCCTGGCGGAGGCACTCAGCCAGCGCGAGCCGCTCCCCCGCCGCGGGCGGGAGGAGGCCGTGGCTGAGCTCATGGAACGCGTGGGGCTGAGCCCGGAGCACATGTACAAGTATCCGCATGAGTTTTCCGGCGGCCAGCGCCAGCGCATCGCCATTGCACGAGCCATTGCGCCGCGTCCGGCTCTGCTGCTGGCAGATGAGCCGGTTTCGGCGCTGGATGTCTCCATCCAGAGCCAGATTCTCAACCTGCTCACTGATTTGGTGAAGGATATGGGAATCACCATGATTTTCATTTCCCACGACCTCGGGGTGGTGCATTACCTGGCAGATGACATCGCGGTGATGCGCCGCGGGCACATTGTGGAATACGGCGCGGCAGATGATGTGTTCCACCGCCCACAGGCAGAATATACCCAGACCCTGCTGGCCGCAGTGCCGACACTATGAAGTGAATAGTGAATAAGGAATAGTGAATAGTAAGACCTTAGACGTGAATCATGACTGATGCTCTCCATCCCAGCGTGCGGCCGCGGCGGCGCTTTGTGCTTGCCTTTTTAGGGGTATGTCTGCTCCTGGTGCTGATGGACTTTGCCCAGATTGGCACTTTTAAACTGGATTTTTATGCGGTATTCCTGGCGGAGCTGCTGCTACTGTCACTGCCCAGCCGCACGAGTTATGGCACGCTGATGCAGTTGGTGGGGCTGGTTATGCCTGGCTGTGGGGTGGTGATAATGGGATTCGGCATTTTGGAGGCGATGGGAGTGTATTTTCCGCAAGGGGAATACCTGGTGATGTATCCGGTTGCGTTGATGTTCTGGCTGGGTGTTGTGCTTTACCCTTTAGCCTGGGCTCTGGTTGCGTTCTGGCGGGTACTTGTGACTAAGAAGATGCAGAAATAACTGGCAACGGCTGGGGTTTTGTGCTAGATTGGCAGCATGGTACGTTTTTTATCTTGTTTAGCAGCTGTGGCCATGTTGGTGCTGGTGGGTTGCCAGCAGTTGTTGCACCCGGGCTGGCCGGAGTACAAGGGTTACAAGAAAGCACCTTACACGGTGAAAGGCACACGCTTTGTGCCCATGAGTGTGGAAAGCGCCCTGCATTATAAAGCTACCGGTATTGCTTCTCATTATGAGGCAGACGGTGATATTGGTGCCATTGGGCAGCATTTGTACCGTCACAAGCTCTATGCAGCGCACCGCACGCTGCCGCTGCCCTGCACGGTGCGTATTACCTGCCACCGCACGGGGAAGAGCTGTATCGTCCGCGTGGCTGACCGTGGACCCTATATCCGCGGGCGTCTGATTGATGTCGGCACCAAGGTGGCAAAGAAACTGGGCTTTTATGAACGCGGGCTTGATACCGTCACCGTGGAGGTCATCTCCGTGGGCGATGGCAAGTGGCGGCGCTATCCGTAAGGTCCGAACGCAGTGAGGATATCGTCTACCCCGCAGGGGTAGATATCGTCCGGCGTAGCCGGATTTCGTCCTGACCGCAGGTCAGGATATCGTTAAAAAACCAAGCGCGATTCCCTGCCCATGCCTTTCTGCCACCCCGCCGGCTGGCCACACCTTGAGCCCGCAAGGGCGACAGAATCATAGCCCTCGCAGGCCGCTGCTGACGCAGCTCCGCCCAGGGCTATTATTGTGTCGCCCTCTCCGAGGGCTCAAAATTCCTCGGGCTTTCAGCCCGATAAATTGATGTTTATCGGGCAGCTTTCTCAAACTTTGGGACACGTGTAGGAAAAAAACAGCCTCCGCCTGCGCGGAGGCTGCTGGTTGAGTTCATTCCCAGACCTGGGTTGTGCGGGTTGCCAGTTTCTGGTCCAGGCTCAGCAATTCATCCACCCGGGTACCGCAGAGGGTCATGATATCCACAATCTCCTCCACCTGCAGTTCTTCTTCAACCTGCTCCTTCACATATTCGAACAGGAGACACTGGGTTGCATATTCGCGCTCCTCACGGCACAGGGTCAGTAATTCGTGAATGGACGCCGTGATGCGTCGTTCATGTTCCAGCGCCAGTCGGAATAAATCCAGCGGCGTTTCCCATTTATATACCGGGGCAGTAACGTGCGGAATAACCACTTTTGCCCGCCGGTTCTCCAGGTGGGTAATGAAATGCAGCGCATGCCCGCATTCCTCATGGTATTGCTCGCGCATCCAGTGCCCCATGCCTGGTAATCCGTATTGGCGCAAATTGCCGGAAAATGCCAGGTACAGGAACGCGGATTCAAACTCCAGCTGGATTTGATTATTGACAGCATCAACAATGATTGGATTCATACGGAATCCAATTTATCACACCTCATGCTCAAAGAGTATCACTGTTAGTTCCCGGGTGATTGGTAAGTGGGAACTTTATTCGCTCACGGCAAATGAAATATCAGACAGGGGGCAGTGCTGCATGCTCAACGCACTGACCAGGGTGCGCAGCAGCTGGAGGGAGGCGGCGGCATCGTAGAGCGCATCGTGCCACCGGGCGTGGGCTGCATCATTGACCAGACTGGTTACAGCGGGGGTGATGCCGAGGGCATCGCACACGGTGGAGAGTGCGTGGTCAGGCAGGGCAGGAGCAGCCTGCCGGGCCAGGGCGAGCGTGTCTACCCAGGGACCAAATCCATGACCGGGAAAGGAGCCGAGAAAGCGCTTTTCGGTGGCAGGATTATGCCCCAGCACCACGGCACCGCGCAGCAGTTCGCGAATCTGCGGCCAGAGGTCTGTGAAGACCGGTGCGTTTTGCAGCATGTCTGTGGTAATGCCGTGAACCCTGGCAGCGCTCCAGCGCACCGGGCGGTGGCAGGCTATGTAACTGGTGAAGAGCCGGGGTGTTTCTGAAAACAAATGCTCCACGCGCACAATGCCAATCTGCACCGGGCAATCAGTTTCACCCGGTGCGGTGCCGGCGGATTCAAAATCAATGGCCGCCCAGCTCAGGTTTTCCAGCGTGGTGGGATTCACATCAGTTCTGCTTTTGCCAGCCGTGAGCGGCTTTCAATTCGGCACACAGGGCATCGTAATCGCAGGTGAGGAACTTGCCATCGCGGTAGAGTTCCTGCCCATCAACCACCGTGAGCTTGTTTTCAAGGCCAGTGGCAGCATAAACGATGTTGGAGACGATGTTATGCACCGGCTGCATGTTCGGGGTGGTGAGATCCAGTGCAATGAAGTCAGCCTTCATGCCGGGTTCCAGCGTGCCGATGAGCGGTTCGTGCAGGGCATCGGAGCCGCCGCGGGTGGCCATGTCAAGCGCGGTCTGGGCCGGGCAGGCGGTGGAGTCCAGGTGGGTGACTTTCTGGAGCAGGCTGGCAAGGTACATCTCGCGCACCATGTTCTGGGCGTTGTTGCTGGCCGGGCCATCAGTGCCGAGCGCGACGGGGATGCGGTAACGCTGCATGGCGCTGATGGGGGCAACGCCGCTGGCAAGCTTCATGTTGCTGGCCGGGTTGTGTACAACCGCGCAGCGGCCTTCGCAGAGCAGTTCCATGTCCTTTTCATCCGCATGTACAACGTGGAAGAACGTGCTGTCCGGCTGGAGGAGCCCCAGGCTTTCGCAGTACGGAATGGGGCGCATGCCGTGCGTCTGCAGGCAGGTCTGGGTTTCGCTGTCCGTCTCTGCCAGGTGCATGCCGAAGAGTGAGCCGGTCTCATCTGCCAGTTCGCGGCATTTGCGGAGCAGCTCCGGGGTGGTGGTGTAGGGGGCGTGTGGCAGCACCGCCTGGCGGATGCGCGGGTGCCCCTTCCATTCCTCAGCCTGGGCGCGCACGAGGTCGAAATAGGCTTCTGCATCCTTGCAGGAAAGTGAGGGGAAGTACTGGGTGACGCTTTCGCCCATCACCGCGCGCATGCCCAGTTTATCCGCAGCGCGGAACACGCTGCGCTGGTGCATGTACATATCGTAAAACGCCGTGGTGCCGGTGCGTATCATCTCTGCCAGGGAGAACATGGCGCCAAGCTCCACCAGTTCCGGGGTCAGCCGGGCTTCTGCCGGGAATATGTCCTGAGTAAGCCAGTCCATGAGCGCTTTGTCGTCCGAATACCCGCGCAGCAGGCTCATGGAGACGTGCGTGTGAGCATTGATGAGACCGGGCATGATGACCGCCTTCCCAAGGTCGACTCGGCGGCTGTCCGGGAAGAGGATTTCCAGCAGATCCGCATGACCGACACTGAGGATTCTGCCGTCCTGCACAGCAACGGCGGCGTTTTCCAGAATATCGCGTCCGGAATTCTGGGTGATAACGTAGTCAGCAGTATAAAGAGAAATCATATCAGGAATGCAGGGTGGGGGTTACCAGAACAGAGCAGCACAGGTGCAGATGCTCAGTCCGTATATGAAGTTGAACACGGCAATGCCGGAAATGAGCTTCGGGAACTGGGCGAGCCGGTTCATCCAGTCGCGGAAGAGGTAAGGCTTGCCGACCCAGAACATGGCAACGGTGAGAACCGGGTACCACCAGAGCGGAATCAGGATGCGGGTGG
The DNA here is from genome assembly GCA_045645565.1 of Akkermansia sp. Taxonomy (GTDB): domain Bacteria; phylum Verrucomicrobiota; class Verrucomicrobiia; order Verrucomicrobiales; family Akkermansiaceae; genus Akkermansia. The sequence continues at coordinate 5,707 of JAZRJB010000084.1, forward strand.
CGGGGTCTTTCATGAATGCGGCACTCATCGGGACAATGGCCATCAGCAGCAGGAAGAAACCCAGCGCGCGGGCAAAGAGCTGCTCTTTGACCATGCTGCTCATCACAAACCAGATGATGGGGCAGAGTATGAGCAGGATGGTGCGGAAGTTCTCAAACTCAAATAACGGCATGCACAGCGCATTCCAGTCTGCCTTGAGCAGCAGCAGGGCTACCCACAGGAAGTCAATTCCCAGCAATACTGTGCCGGCGCTGCTCTTGGCATGCACGCTCACCAGCTGGCTGCGGAATTTTTCCGGGCATATCAGTACATACAGGCTCAGCAGCATGAGCACCATGCCCATGGCGAATCCCGTGGGGGCCAACGCTAATGTTTCATATAAATGCATAAAAAAGAGGAGGGGGGTTAATCGTCGAGTTCGTCGCTTTCTTCTGTGGGCAGGGGTGAATACTCAAGCCTGGCCTGGGTTACCTTGCGTCCGTCCGTGCCGATGACGGTGATGAGGTAGTCACGGAGCCGGATTTGTTCGTTGCACTCAGGCAGGTGCCCCAGGCGGTCGGTGATATAGCCGCTGAGCGTGGAGATGCCGTTATCTTTCTCAATTTCGCCGATGCCGGGCAGCTCTTCCTCCAGGTCAAAGAGGGCAATGGAACCGCTGGCTATGAATTGCCCCTCGGCCACCTGGAAGAACGTGCGGGCGGCTTCTGTCTCAAATTCATCCTGAATATCGTTGCCTACGATTTCCTCCAGCACGTCATCCAGGTACACAAGCCCCTGGGCTTCGCCGTATTCATCGACCACCAGGGCAAAATGCGTGTGTTCCTTGGAGAAGAAATCAAGCAGCGTATCCAGCTTCATGGTTTCAGGAACCACTTTCAGCTCGCGCCGCTCGGCCATGATATCGCGCGTGCCGCTGTGGACCATCTGCAGCACGTCCTTGACATGCACCCAGCCCTTGGCGTGGTCCAGATGCCCGGAAACCAGCGCAAAGCGGCTGTGGCGGCTGGTAAGTACCTGCTCCAGCAGCTCGTCGAAACTCTTGTTGATATCCAGCACTTCTACCCGGCTGCGGGGAACCAGAATGTCACGCACAGAGCGGTCATTGAGTTCCAGGGCATTCATGGAAATTTCAGCCTCGGTTTCGGTTACTTCCTTGCTGCGGCCGCTGGCTTCTACAATGAGGGCAATTTCCTCAGCGCTGTGGGACTCATTCGGCTCGTAGTGCGGGTCTACGCCAAAGACTCGGTGGGCAATGGCGTTTGCGGTGTTGTTGAACAGCAGGATAATCCACTTGGTGTACTTGGCAAAGCGGTGCATGGAAACCGCCGTGGCCAGCGCAATCTGCAGCGGCTTGCGGATGGCCAGGCTTTTCGGCACCAGTTCACCCAGCACAACGTGCGCAAAGGTGAACAGCGTGTAGGAAATCGTGTAGGAAATGATGTGTACGACCGTGGGTGCCAGGTGCAGCTTGTAGGAAAGCGGGCTGCTGATCAGGCTGGCGATGAAGGGTTCACCCATGGCACCGAGTGCCAGCGAGGCAAAGGTGATGCCCACCTGGTTGGCTGAAAGGTAGGTGTCCAGGTGGCGCACGATGTGCTTGGCTGTGCGCCTGCGCTGCGCCTGCGCACGGGTGTCATCTGCATCCTCTGCCAGCTGGCTCTCGCGCACGCGAGCACACGCAAATTCATTGGCCACAAAAAAGGCATTCAGAAACAGGAAGAAGCTGATACCTACGATGAAAAGCATGATTTCGCTCACGCTGGGGTAGGTCCATTCCAGCTGGGCGATTTCTTCAGGAGTGAGAAAAAATTGCATATCGACAGAGGATTAAAGCTTTTCGTATACGCCCTGGTCTCGTTTCTGCATAACGGTGAAACCGGCTTTCTTGGCATCACTGATGGAAAGCGGAGCCGTTATCCGGGGCACATTGACATTGCCTATCTTTTTGCGTATCGGGTTTTTGCAGTACATGCAGTGCGTCAATGGGGCACGGTCTGCCGGGCGCATCAATTCAAAACCTTTGCGGCACATGCGGCAAGATCGCCCAGGATCTTCCGGGTTTTCTGATATGTATTCGTAGATGGGCATCTGATAATAAAGATACGCGGGCTAGTCCGTATAGGATAGCCCGCGTAGAAAAATTGTCAAGTCTATATCAGGACTTACCAGCTGGACTTGGTCACACCGGGAATCATGCCGGCGTTGGCAAGCTCGCGGAAAGCGATACGGGAAAGATGGAAACGGCGCAGGAAAGCGTGACGACGACCGGTGAGCTCGCAACGGTTCACGAGACGCACGGGGGAAGCGTTGCGCGGCAGCATCGTAAGACCGATGTAGTCGCCTTCAGCCTTCAGCTTGGCGCGGAGGTCTGCATAACGAGCCGCGACAGCTGCCTTCTTCTTGTTTCTTTCAATCCAGCTTTTCTTTGCCATAACTTTGTGGGCCGGATATATACAGCATATCGGAATATATGTCAAGCGGAATTTGATTCTATTTTCAATTTTTTGCATTTTCGACCCCTTTTTTCAAACGGCTCTGTGATGCTTTGCGGTCGATGAGTGGTGATTTTTTTGGAGGAGCTTGCCGCACACAGAGCGCCAATCGCGGCGCACAGTGGTATATCAACCGGTAAGTTTAACCCACACGTGTCCCAAAGTTTGAGAAAGCTGCCCGATAAATTGAAAGTTGGCGAGCCGACGGCGAGCGGAAATGTGAGCCCGCAGGGCGGCATAATCGTAGCCCAGCGTGGAGCCGCTACGCGGCGGAACGCTGGGTTTGGAATAAAAAACGACCGGAACCCCGACCAACGTGGAGGGGTGGCAGGGAAGCGTGGATTCAATGTGTTGCGACCGCCTCTGTCACCCGTTTCCGGGCTCCGGTTTCTTTTTTATGCGGACCGGGGGCTGCGCGTGCTGCGCACGCTTACCCTCATCTATTGTTCTTTCGCCCACTACGGTGGGCTCAAAAATGCTGCGCACTTGAATACACCGACAAGTTCCAATTTATCGAGATGAGGGGGGCTTCTTCGAAAATGTCATTGATGTTTCTATTGCTTACAAAATCCTTGGGACACATGTAAGTTCAACCGCGCTTTTCAAAAAAAGCTTTCATTATGCCTCTGTTTGTGGTAGGAGTTAATCATGAACAAGTTTGCTCACTTCTTATTGATAGGGGCCATGCCAGTCTGCGCAGTGGTGGAGTTTGACTCAATCTATGGTGATGGAATGGTGCTGCAGCGTGGTCGTGAGGTCGTTATCAAAGGCACGACAGATGCTCCGGCGGACCCGGTTACGGTGGAATTCAACGGGCAGAAGGTAAAGGCCGAGGTGAAGGATAACCGCTGGCAGGCCGTGTTAGCCCCCATGCAGGCGAATGCCGTGGGGCAGCCGTTGGTGGTAAGCCAGTCGGGGGCGGCAGCCACGGTGCAGAACGTGGTGGTGGGTGAGGTCTGGATTGCCAGCGGGCAGTCCAATATGCTCTGGCGGTTGAATCAGACGCCCGGGAACCAGCAGACAATTGCTCAGTCTGCCAATGAGAACTTTCGTTTTTACCACAGCGAGCCGCAGGTGCATACCAGCCCGCCCCGGTACACCCCCGAACTGCTGGAAATCGTGAAGCAGAAACGCATGTATAAGGGGCAGTGGGCAGTGAGCAGCCCGTCCACCTCACCGCGCATGAGCGCCGTGGGTTATTACTTCGGGCAGGCCCTCCAGAAACAGCTTGACGTGCCCGTTGGCATTATTCATGCATCCCTGGGTGGTTCCAACATGCTGGCCTGGATTCCACGTGACGTCGTGGTGAGCGAATATCCCGGCTGCGATGGCGCAGACTGGGTGAAGAGCCAGTACGCCAGTGCCTGGGTGCGCGGACGCGCTCAGCAGAACGTGGGCCCCGGGGGCGATTTCAGTTTGCACCCGTATGCTCCTTCGTACCTGTACGAAACAGGCATTGAACAATGGGAAGGTTTCCCTGTGGCTGGTGTTATCTGGTATCAGGGTGAATCGGATGCCGAAATCCTGGACAACGAGCAGAATAAGAAACTGCTCAAGGACCTCATCCTTTCCTGGCGTGATAAGCTGGGTAAGGCTGATTTGCCCTTCCTGCAGGTGCAGCTGCCCCGCATTAACGACAAGAGCAAGCTGCGTGCCTACTGGCCGGAGTTCCGCCAGGTGCAGGCTGAGGTCGCTGATGAATTGCCCGCGGTTGAATGCGTGGTGACCATGGACCTCGGTTCCACCAATAGTGATGTGCATCCTCCCCGCAAGGTGGAGGTTGGCGAACGCCTGGCAGCCACCGCCCTGAGAAAGGTATACGGCAAAACCGTTGTTGCCAGCGGTCCGGTCATCCGTGGTTTTAAAACCATGGGGAACCGCGTGCAGGTGATTCTTGCAAACGCCGAGGGGCTTACAACGACGGATGGTCAGGCTCCTGTCGGATTCGAGCTTGCCGGCGCTGACCAGCAGTTTGTACCCGCCACGGCTGAGATTAAGGGCAAATCCCTCGTCCTGAAGGCAGAAGGACTCCGCTCTCCGAAGTACATGCGTTATGCCTGGGCTGTGTTCATGAATCCCAATCTTGTGAACGAAGCCAAACTGCCGACGGCTCCGTACCCTGCATCAGACGGGCACATAACCAGAAAAGACAACAAGAAAAAGCGTAAGTAAGGTCAGAGCCATCCGGCAGGGGGGGCAGCCGCATCCAGGGGAAATCCACTGCTGGAATCAATTGCTTCTGAACTCTTGTTCCTCGCTCATGCTGCTACGTTCTCCTCGGTTAAATCCTTCAGTTCCACCAGGCCGATATTGTCGGTTGCCGGTGTCCAGATCCATTTCCTGTCGCAGGCCTGGTACAGATAGACGTATTCGATGTACCCACCTTCAGAGCGCATGAGCTTCTTGTACTCATCCAGTGTGTCGAAGTGTTTGGTGTCAACGTCATCCTCGTGACGGTCTCGTCCGTAGGCTACGACAACACCTTCCTGGGGTGATTCGAAGGTATGTTCACCTTCCGACGGCTTCACGGATTCTGCCAGCGAACTGATATCTCCCAGGGCAATCAATTCCCGAATCTTCTCCGGGTCTTGGTAATGATGGAGAAGGAGAGCTCCGTTATATGACGGGTAGCCGTCCCAGTGACAATAAATGACATCCAGACTTCCATCTTCGTTCCAGATGCCGATGTGCGATCTTGTACTCATCGTTTGGTCGGTGTTGGGGTATATGTTGGAATGCTCACACATTCAATGCATGAGGAGAGGGCGAAATAACCCGCTCATGCATATATAGCCCCAAGAACGACCGTTTTTCACCGGCATTCAGGAAAAAGCTGTTTCTATGGTCATGGTGTCATTGATGAAGACTATTTACGGCAATTTACACGTAATTCATCGAAATATCAGGCAAGAATGAGCCCCGGCTGACCAAGGGCTCCACTTCGAGCGAATCCTCGGCTTTTTGCCCTATTTTTGCGCCATCGGCAACAAAAATGCAGGAAAACGAAAAAGACATATTGACATTTGTCTAAATGTCCTCATAATAACGCTTGTCATGAACTCTGTTTTATTTCTATGCACAGGCAATTCCTGCCGCAGCCAGATGGCTGAGGCTTGGGGGCGGAGCCTTTTCCCTGATGGTTGGGCGGTGTTTTCTGCCGGGATAGAAAAACATGGCTTAAATCCACACATGCTCACAGTTATGGCCGAGGTCGGTATTGACATGAGCAAACATTTTTCTAAAACGGTAGCCGAGCTGCCCAGTGACATACAATGGGACTTGGTCGTGACGGTCTGTGACCGTGCCGCTGCTGCCTGCCCGTATTACCCTGGGGGAAAACTCGTTCACCTTCCTTTTGATGACCCTCCAGCCTTGGCTATGAGATTGCCAGAAACGGAGACTCTTTACATATACCGCAGAGTGCGTGATGAAATACGCGCAGAAATCGAGAACTTAGCAAAAATCTTAAAGTAAGATACCCATGGATTGTAACTGCAACAATACGGAGAAAGTAAGTCTGTCGCACGAAGCCGCAGCTGCT
>JAZRJB010000085.1:0-5748 GCA_045645565.1 Akkermansia sp.
GAACCCCGCCAGCTGGCGGGGTGGCAGATTCGCATGAGCGTTCCGTTTATGTTAAGCATTGATTATTTGCATATCAACGCGCATCCATATCTGCCACCCACTCCGCTCCGCTCGGGGTTCGGTTACTATTTTCACTTTACCTCAGGGCTTACGCCCTGGGCTCTATTGAACTTACCGCCCCGCCAGTAGGCGGGGCTCAGAATTCCGCTCGCCTGAGGCTCGCCAAAGTCCAATCGGGCAGCTTTCTCAAACTTTGGGACACGTGTGGTATCGGCCCCGAGAAAAATCGGAAATCCAGCCCCCCCTTTTTTTGGGGGTGGGGCTGGACGAAATCGTGACTGCGCCGCGACGCAATCTGCCACCAGGGGCGTCAGACTTAGGGCTCAACCCAGCGGCCGTGTTCCTTGATAAGCTGCACGAGGTGCTGCACGGCTTCCTCCTGCGGGATATTCATGACCACTGGAGTATGCCCCACATAGAGGTTAATCTTGTTAGGCGCACCGCCCACATAGCCGAAATCAGCATCGCTCATTTCACCGGGGCCGTTCACGATGCAGCCCATGATGGCAATCTTAACCCCCTTCAGGTGCCCCGTGGCCTCGCGGATGCGGGCGGCCGCTTCCTGAATGTTGTAGTGAGTGCGGCCGCAGGACGGGCAGGAAACGTACTCAGTCTTACTCAGGCGCACCCCGGCAGCCTGCAGGATGTTAAAGCCCAGGCGGGCGGCCTTGTCGGGGTCAGTCTCGCGGCGCACCAGCACGGCGTTACCAATACCATCGCACAGGAGAGCGCCGGCATTCACACCACCAGCCATGGGGGCAGAAAGGCTATCCAGCCCATTGCACAGCGTGTCCTTCAGCAGAATGCTGTGGCGGGTCGGAATCACGGCCGCCAGCAGACGGAAGGCCTGCACCACCGGCATATCAATGCCGTCTTTCACCGTCACCAGCGTAGCAGGAGCATCTGCCAGCCCGGCGGCAGCGGCGGCATCCCGCGGGTCAATTTCCACCGGGGCGCAGTCCTCGTATGAAATTTCCGGCATGAAATCCTTCATGACCGCCGGGTCCAGGGACTTGCAGGCAGACTCCGGCAGCACCACGCGCACCGGCTCGTTCCAGCCCAGCGTCACGCCACCGCGGGTAATCACATCGGCCTTGCGCTTGTTGAACTCAAAGGGGTTAAAGGCATCCGGCGCCTGAATCTCCAGCGGAGCGGCGGCGGAAACAACACCCGGCTGGTAGGGAGCAGCCAGCTCAAAACCGGGCTCAATCTCATACACCGGGTCTTCGGTAAGCGACACACGGAGCGTATCGCCGATACCATCTGCCAGCAGAGAGCCCACACCCGTTGCGCTCTTGATGCGGGCATCCTCACCCTCACCAGCCTCAGTCACGCCCAGGTGAATGGGGTAGTTCCAGTCCAGCCCCTCCTCAGCCAGGCGCTTCACCAGCAGGCGGTATGCCTGAATCATAACCTTCACATTGGAGGACTTCATGGAGAACACCAGCTGGTGGTAATCCAGCTCACGGGCAATGCGCGCAAATTCCAGCGCACTTTCCACCATGCCGTCCGGGGTATCCCCATAACGGTTCAGAATGCGGTCCGAAAGCGAGCCATGATTAGCACCCAGGCGCATAGCGCGACCATGTTCCTTGCAGAACAACACAAGCGGCGTAAATGCATTGCGGATTTTCTCAAGCTCTTCCTCGTATTCAAAATCGGTATAATCGCGCTCCACAAACTTCTTCTTATCCACAAAGTTACCGGGATTTACGCGTATCTTTTCCACCCACTTGGCTGCCTCCATAGCAGCATCCGGCTTGAAATGAATATCTGCCACCAGCGGCACCTGGCAACCTGCGGCACGCAGCTCGCGGGCTATATTCTCCAGATTGGCAGCATACACCTTAGTCTGTGCAGTCAGGCGGATAATCTCACACCCCGCCTCCGCCAGCGCCAGAGACTCCCGCACACAGCCAGCCGTGTCCAGGGTATCACTGGTCAGCATGGATTGAATGCGGATGGGATTGGTACCACCAATCCCCACGTTCCCCACCATCACTTCACGGGTCAGGCGGCGCGTATACTGGTACAAACTCGGGCAATGCAAGGTGCTCATGCCCTAACTTTACTCCCCCTGGTCAGATTTTTCAAGTCCGAACACACCATAAACCCCGACAACCTCCATTTTATCCCGAATATCACGCGGCATCTGCGTTTTGAAGTTGACATTTCCCCCGTTTAGAATTAACTTATCTAAGAAACCCCACGTATCTCTATCATGACCAGCAACACACGACTTCTCACCTACCTGGCTCTTACAAGCAGCCTCCTGAGTTCCTGCGTGTATTACACCCCGACCGTCCCGGACATGCCGTATGAAGGCACTGCCGGTCGCACCAAGTATCCGGATACCTGGGTAACCACCCAGCCTGCGGGCATTCAGCAGGCGCCTATTCCTGAGCCGGCCACCAGCCAGCCCATCACCCCGGCAACAGCCAATGCCCCGCTGGATCTGACCCAACCGGTGGCTCCGGGTGCCATGACCAGCACATCGACCCCGGCGCCGGAAATCCCCGCACCTACGCCAATCCAGAAGGTGGCTCCCGCAACTCCCACGCAGACGACCCAACCCACAGATTTGAGCCAGATTACCAACAACGGTCCCATCCCCGTTGCCACCCGGGTACCGGGTGACCCCACTCGCGTGTACAATCCGCTCAACCCCAGCAGAACAATCCGCGTGGTGGACAAGGATGGCAACCCCTACCCCAGCGGTAAGAAGCTCAAGGTACGCGGCACCAATTTCATGTTCTACGTACCGTAAAGCATGAGCGGCACCCCCTTTAACACAGTCTGCATACTGGGACCCGGCCTGCTGGGCGGTTCCATTGCCATGGCCGTGCGGCAATCCTTGCCCGGCTGCGAACTCCGCATCTGGGCCCGCCGCCAGCAACCGCTTGATTTTGTGCGGGAAAACGGAATCACCCAACACACCTTCACCGATGCCCGGGAAGCTGTAAAAGGTGCAGAACTCGTTATCCTGGCCACCCCGATTGGTGCATTTGAGGAACTTTCCCGCTATATCCTTTCAGCCGTGTCAAAGGATGCCATCATCACCGACATCGGCTCCGTGAAAGCATACGTTCACCGCACCACCGGCAGCATGCTCACCAGCCGCGGGCGCTGCTTCATCGGCTCCCATCCCATGGCCGGCGCTGAAACCCAGGGCATTGAAAACGCCCGGGCAGACCTCATCAAAGGTGCCACGGTGGCACTGACCAACCCGCACGAGGCACCTGCCGCAAAAGTGCAGCAACTCGCCGCCTTCTGGGAAGCCCTGGGAACCTCCACCTACCTGATGGAGCCGGTCAACCACGACCGCACCGTTGCCCGCATCTCCCACTGCCCGCATATCATGGCGGCGCTCTGCGCCCGCGGTGCCACCCTGGGTAACGAACCCATGGAAGATTTACAGCGCCTCGCTGCCACCGGATTCCGGGACACCACGCGAGTCTGCTCCGGCGGCGCCAACATGTGGGCCGATATCCTCTGGGAAAATGATGTAGCTGTGCGCGCGGCGCTGCACGACTGCGTAAACGACCTGCACCACCTCATTGACCTCCTCGAAACGCAGGATAAGGACGGCGTGCGCCAATGGCTCATCGATGCCAAGGCCGCCCGAGAAACAATCCGGGTGATTGACAATTGACGATTGACTATTGACAATTAGGCCATCCGGCGGACATAGCCCACAATAGTCATTCGTCATTTGTCAATAGTCAATCAGAGTAATACTGCCGCCTGTGCGGATTCATATTGCGGCGGTGGTCCTCCCGGTCTTCCCGGTTACGGAGCAAGTGCTTCTTCTCCCGTTTGTTAACGCGTTCCAGCGTCATCATACGCTTCTCATTGCGGCGCTCCAGCTCCGCAATCTCCGCATCCAGGTTCAGGAAATGCTCATACCGCTCCTGGGTCAGTGAGCCATTCTCCAGAGCCGCACGAATAGCACAACCGGCATCCTTGCGGTGGGAGCAATCTGCAAACCGGCACTGGTTCTCCAGCTCCGTCAAATCCGCAAACTGCGCACGAAGCGTGGCAGCATCCGTCCACATGTGAATCTCACGCATACCAGGGTTATCAATCAGCACCCCGCCGCCGGCAAGAATCACCAGCTCCCGTGCCACCGTCGTATGGCGGCCCTTGCCGGTCACTTCATTCACATGGCCGGTTTCAAGCCATTCATCGCCCAGCAGACTGTTCACAAAGGTACTCTTCCCCACACCGGAGGAGCCAACTACCGTAATGGTACGGCCCTTGGGCACGCGGCGCAGATACTGCGGATACCCCTTGCGCCAGCGGGCAACAATGGGGTATACCTCACTGCACCCCAACGCCCGGATTTCCTCCACAGCGCGCTGCATATCCGCCTCCGGCGCGGTATCCGCCTTATTCACAAGCACCACCGGGGTAGCCCCGCATTTCCGGATAAGGGTCAGATACCGTTCAATACGGCGGGGGTTGTAATCACTCTCAGCATCAGTGATGACCACCACCATATCCACGTTTGCCCCAATCACCTGCTCAGCGCAGCTGCGCCCCGGAGCCTTGCGGGAAAAACGGTTCCGCCGGGGAAGCATAGCGCGAATGACAGGCAAATCCTTCCCCTGACCGGGGTCCACAGCCACCCAGTCCCCCACTGTCGGCAAATCGGCATCAGAAACCGCCTCATGCCAAACCTTACCGCAAAGAACCACCTCATGGTCCCCCTTACCCTTGGCGATTACCGTAAAATTAATCTTGGTTTCGCGAATGATACGCGCAGGATACCACTCCGGGTGCCCCAGTGCCTCCAGCGCCCCTGCATAATCCGGGCCCCAGCCCAGCATCTCCATAGTCACCTTCATGAGCGGCGGATAATGGTAGCATGTTCAATAATCTGCATGGCTATGCGCTCCTTGGTATCCTTCTCCAGATACTCCAGATGGTCCTCAAACACTAGCGCGACTTCATTCTCCCGGGAATCAAAGCCGATATCATGGCGGGATACATCATTCGCCACAATCATATCGCACTTCTTGCGGCGCAACTTATCCAGCGCATATTCCTCCACATTCTGAGTCTCTGCGGCAAAACCAACCAGGATGCCATTGAAGCCGAACGCATCCCGCATGCTTCCCAGAATATCCGGAGTCTTTTCCAGCTCTATCACCATGCGGTCACCGCTCTTCTTGATTTTCTGCTCCTGCACGGCAACTGGTCGGTAATCCGCAACCGCCGCGCATAAAATTGCAGCATCAGCATACTTCACCATATCCCGCACCGCATCATACATTTGCTGCGCACTCTCCACCGGTATGAAATCCACACCAGGAGGAACATCCAGCGTCGTTGGTCCGGAAATGAGGATAACCTCATGTCCATCATGCCGGGCGGCTCCAGCCAGCGCATATCCCATGCGGCCGGAAGATCGGTTCGTGAGGTAACGCACGGGGTCCAGCGCTTCGCGCGTCGGCCCGGCTGTGATGAGAAACTTCATATCGCCGCAAAGTCTAGCATATTTCCCCGTCTTTGGCAATCCTCTAACCCAGAGAATCTCAGCCCCGGCCATAGCTGTCCAAAAAGCGTTCTAAAGAAAGCCGGGGGAAGAGAAGCAAAACTAAGAAGAAAAAAGAAAACAAAAATGGAGATTGAGTTCTGGGGTGCCAGCTACTAAACTGACGGTGCTAAAAAAAATGAACCAATCTC
>JAZRJB010000086.1:0-6692 GCA_045645565.1 Akkermansia sp.
GCCTACGCCGTGACTGGTCGAGTCTCGCTACGCTCGCTTTCTACGCCCTCACAGGCCCGCGAGACCCGTCTTCGCTGCTTGCGCAGCTACGCCGAGGCAGGGTAGATAGCTGCCAGGGTAAATGAAGCCCCGAAACCGAAATGGTTTCGGGGCTTCGTCGTTTGCGAGCCCAGGCTCGCAAATATCGTCCACGCCGCAGGCGTGGATATCGTCCGGCAAAGCCGGATATCGTCCACACGCAGTGTGGATATCGTTATTCCCGCATCAGGCGGGAAGAAAGGAAGGGCATCCCAGACAATGGGGGAAAGGCTACTCCGTACAGAATAGGGAACGAAATCCGGCTGCGGGGCGGCCGGACGAAATCCACGCCTGCGGCGCAGACGGGTGCGAGCGCAGCGATGCGTGAGGATGGAACAACGGGGAGTCAGCAGAGGTCATAGTACCCGCCCTCCTGCGTGGAAGGAGGAACTGACCTGGGACGAACGCCTGCTGGAGCGCATAGCCGACCCCGGCAATCTCCGCAGGGCATACCGGAAGGTAAAGAGCAATGGAGGGGCTGCCGGAGTCGATGGAATGAGCATCGATGACGTAGCCAAATGGTTCAGAGTACATCCGGGAGAACTGAGACAAAGCCTGTTACAGGGCAGCTACCAACCACAGGATGTAAGGGGAAAGAGTGGGTCAGGAAAATGGGGTTAGTCTCATTGCAGAGCGTCGTCTGCAATGGTTAGGAAACCGCCGTATGCCATAAAAGGCACGTACGGTGGTGTGTGAGGGGGCGAAAGCCCCCTACACGATTTGCACCTGCAAAGCGCGAGTCAATACGGGACTGAAGCCCCGTGCGTCGAGAGGTGGGGCTGTGAGGCTTTTTGGTGGTGGGTGTGGTATTGGGGGCCCGGAGGGTCTGCGGGCTTGTGTGAAGCGGCGCAGGATGCTGGCTTTTCTGCTTTGAAAAAAGCCCCCGGCATGGTGATTGCCGGGGGCGGTATGAAGAGCTGTGGGATTAGGATTAATCCTCGTAGAGTTCCTTGACGCGCTCGATGAGGGCGAAGGCATGGCTGATCATGGCTCGCGTTTCATTGAGCAGGGTGAGGTAGAGAATGCCGTTGCGCATGCCGCTTTCATCTGCGGTACTGTGCATGAGGTGGCGGGTGATGCAGTCTGCGAAGTCTTCGCTGAGCTGGTCACGGCTTTCGAGCATGGCATCGATGCCGTCGTAGTCGCCCGCTTTGAGCATGTCTGTGAGGTTCGGGTAGAAACGACCGATCTTGTCTGTCAGGGCAAGCAGGTCTTCGCCCTGGGCGCTACTGAGGCCTTCGTGGTTGTTGTCGATGTGGTTGTAGCTGGCCTTGACGAGGGTGAAGAGGCGTTCGCAGGTGTTCAGGGAGATTTCAGTGATGCGGAAGATGAGCTGACCACGGTCTGCAAGTTCCTTGGGAATGGTGCGGAGGGTGGGCAGGACTTCGTTTTCACGCAGAACTTCCAGGTCTCTCTTGAGGCTGCGGGTTTTCTTGCGAAGGCGTTTCAGGGCTTCACGGTCTTCTTCCAGCAGGGCTTTGACCATGGCTTTGTAGATGCCTACCATGCGACCGAGACGGCCACTGGCAGCTTTGCCGAAATCTTTGACTGCGGCGTCGCTGCGCATGTTGATGAGCCTGATTTCATCCTTTGCGGAGTTGGTGAAGAAGGTGGATTTGATAAGCAGGACACCAGCAATGACAAGCATGGTAATCATGCCCCAGAATCCACCGTATGCCATGACAATGGCAACCAGGAATGCGGCAAGGCTTGCAGCCAGTGCGGTGAGGAACCAGCCGCCGATGACGGTGAGAACACCCGTAATGCGGTACACGGCGCTGTCGCGGCCCCAGGCGCGGTCTGCCAGCGAGGAACCCATGGCTACCATGAAGGTAACGTATGTGGTGGAGAGCGGCAGCTGCAGGTCGGTTGCAACAGAGATGAGCAGGGCGGATACCGTAAGGTTCACGGAGCCGCGAATCTGGTCATACAGAGCGCCGGTTTCTTCTTCCGGTGACAGGGGGGTAAAGCGGCGTGAGATGAAGTTCTGGACGGATTTCGGGGTGACTTTTTCAAGGAAGCGGACCGTATTGAGCGTGTAGCGCACCATGGTGCGGGCTGCGCTGCAGGAGCCGAAGCGCTCTTTGCCTGTGTTGGAGGAGGAAAGTTTGAGTTCCGTTTCCGTTACCTTGCGGGCTTTTTTCGAGAAGAAGAGGGTGGCAACCATGACCAGACCTGCTGCTACAAGCCAGAGCATGTTGACCTGCTGGCTGACGTCTGCCAGGCTGCCCATTTTGAGAGTGGCGAGGTCACCGCCTGCGGCGAGGTGTGCCTCACCAATCTGCATGGTGGTCTGGGAGGCCATGAAGACGCCGATGAAGTTTACAAGGTCATTGCCTGCAAAGGCAAGGGCAAGGGCACCAGTGCCAGCCAGAACGGTGATGCGCAGGGTGTTGATCTTGAAGCCGTATTGCAGGATGGCGGCAATGATGGTCCAAGCAGCGAAGGCTGCGAGGATGGCCAGCCCGAGGTTGGCGTCTACCATTTCCATGAAGGGACCTTTCATGACAGGGCTTGTCTTAAGCCCCTTGAATACGGCGAAGTAGGAAATGGCGGTAAAGGCGAAGCCGCACCACAGCGGACCAATGAGACGGTACATGCGCTGGAAGTGGAAGGTGTAGAGCAGGCGGGCCAGCCACATGACAAAGGTGCCGACGGTGAATGCGATGGCGACAGAGCAGAAAATACCTGAGACAATGAAGAATACCTTGTCGGTGTTGATGTAGTCAGCCAGGGAACCAGGGCCGTCACCAATGTTGAAATAGGCCATGCCGAGTGCAGAACCCAGCAAGGCGAAAATCAGCGAAACGGTGGTGGAAGTGGGCAGACCGAGCGTGTTGAAGATGTCGAGCAGGATGACGTTTGCCACCATGACGGCGAGGAAAAGCAGCATGACCTCATGGAAAGTAAACATGCTGGGAATAAAGACGCCACTGCGGGCGATTTCCATCATGCCGCTTGAGAAGGAAGCACCAAGAAGCACGCCTACGCCGGCTACTGCGACGGCTACGGTATATGTGCCGGAGCGGCTACCCAAGGAGGAGTTGAGGAAGTTGCATGCGTCATTGCTCACGCCTACTACCAGGCCGAAGACGGACAGTAGCAGAAGCATGCTGTATATAACGTAGTACGTAGTGTCCATATAGAGATACGCGTTTTCTATCATATACGGGGCGTAAAAACAAGAAAAATCGGTTATTTGGCAAAATTGTCACAATTTAAACAGGTCGGATACATATACATACGCGGAAAATTGGTATACGTGCTTGACGCGTCTGAGGCACGGGAGTAAAATCTGGACCGCAATGAACGCCGAATTAATAAAGAGCACGCCTCTGTGCGATAAGCATGTGGCACTCGGAGCCAAGATGGTACCCTTTGCCGGGTGGAACATGCCTGTTCAGTATACAGGCATTATAGATGAGCATAACACAGTGCGCAGTGCGTGCGGTGTTTTTGATATTTCCCACATGGGGCAGTTCCTGGTCAGAGGAGAAGGGGCTACGGAGTGGCTCAACTCCATGTTCACCAACAATCTGAACAAGCTGGTGGACGGCATGGGGCAGTATTCCATGATGCTCAATGAAAAGGGCGGCGTTATCGATGACCTTATCATTTACCAGGTAGCCAAGGATGATTTCTTTGTGGTGGTGAACGCCTCCATGATTGATGAGGACTACGCATGGCTTACCGCACACAAGCCTGAGGGGATTACCTTGGTGAATAAGAGTGCGGACTATGTGGGCCTGGCAGTGCAGGGTCCCGAATGTGAGGAGGTGTTTGCAAAGCTTTGCCCCGGTGTGGAGCTGCCTGTTCGCAATGGTATCCTCATGTTTGAATGTGAGGGTGATGCCCTGGTGGTTTGCCGCACGGGTTACACTGGTGAGAATGGTTATGAATTCTTCTGCCCTGCCGCTAACGGCGTGAAGTGGTTTGAAAAGGTGATGGAATGCGGTGCCAAGCCCTGCGGTCTCGGTGCCCGTGACAGCCTGCGTCTTGAGATGTGCTACTCCCTGAACGGCAGTGACCTTTCCCCTGAAAAGACTCCGCTTGAGGCTGGCCTCTCCTGGTGCTGCGACCTCACCAAGGAATTTATCGGTGTTGATGTGCTCCGCGCCCAGAAGGCTGAGGGCCGCCCGACTGCTTTGGTGGCTATCGAATACACCGGCAAGGGCGCACCGCCACGCCACGGTTATGAAGTGCAGCTGCCGGATGGCACGCCCCTGGGTGAGCTTTGCAGCGGTGTTCTGTCTCCCTCCCTGGGCAAGGGCATTGGCATGGCCTATGTACCCGCAGCTCTTGGCAAGGTCGGCACCGAGGTGAACATTATTGTTCGCAACAAGGCCGTTCCCGCCATTATCGTCAAGAAACCCTTCCTTAAAAAGTAACCCCCTCCCCCATTATCACATATTATGAGCAATCCTGTAGAATACAAGTACTCCGAAGAGCACGAGTGGATCAGCCCCATCGTTGACGGCATTGTTACCCTCGGCATTACCGACCACGCCCAGTCTGAGCTGGGTGACGTGGTGTACGTTGACCTCCCCTCCGTTGGTGATACCTTCTCCAAGGGCGACAGCATCGCCGTTGTGGAATCCGTGAAGGCTGCTTCCGATGTGTACACCCCGGTTTCCGGTGAGGTTGTCGAGGTGAACGAGGCGCTCGACGCTGAGCCCGGCACTGTGAACAGCGACGCTACGGGCGAAGGCTGGATTTGCAAGATCAAGCTTGATGACCCCTCCGAGCTGGAGGCTCTGATGGACGCCGCCGCTTACGAGGAGTTCTGCAAGTAAAGATTCTCCTGGCCGCATTCTCCTTCCGGGAATGCGGCCTTTTCTGTTTTAATCAAAATTATCATACGTTATCACTATGATTACTGCTCAGACTCCCTTTGCACCCCGCCACCTGGGTTCCGCAGGTGCCGAGCTGCAGGAGATGCTCAATGTTGTCGGATTCAGCAGCCTGGATGAGATGACTGATACCATCGTTCCGGCTGATATACGCCTGAAGGCCCCGCTTGATCTGCCCGCCCCCATGGCAGAGCAGGAGGCTCTCGATGCCCTGCGCAAGGTGCTTTCCGCAAACAAGCCCGTGCACAGCCTTATTGGTCAGGGCTACTACGGCACGTACATGCCCGCCGTCATTCAGCGCAATGTGTATGAAAATCCGGGTTGGTACACCGCTTATACTCCCTACCAGCCTGAAATTGCCCAGGGGCGTCTGGAGATGCTCATGAATTTCCAGACCATGATTGCAGGCCTTACCGGTCTGCCCGTGGCAAATGCTTCCATGCTGGACGAAGGCACGGCCGCAGCCGAGGCAGTGCATCTCTGTGTTGATTCCAAGCGCAAGAGTGATACCTTCTTTGTGGCTGATACCTGCTTCCCGCAGACCATCGACGTTATCCGCACCCGTTGTGAGACGACCGGCGTGAATCTGGTGGTAGGCGATTGGAAGAGCTTTGACCCCGCTTCCATCCCGACCCTGGCCGGTGTGCTCGTGCAGTACCCGGACAACGCCGGCTCCGTGGAGGATTACAGCGAGTTCTTTGCCAAGTGCCATGCCGCCAAGGTGCTTTGCGTGGTAGCTGCAGACCTGCTGGCCCTCACCGTGCTGAAGGATCCCGGTTCCTTTGGGGCTGATGTGTGCGTAGGCACCACGCAGCGTTTCGGTATCCCCATGGGCTACGGTGGTCCCGCCGCCGCCTATATGGCCTGCACCGATGCGCTGAAGCGCAAGCTGCCCGGCCGCTACATTGGTCTCTCTGTGGATAAGGACGGCAAGCCCGCCTATCGTCTGGCCCTTCAGACCCGCGAGCAGCACATCCGCCGCGAAAAGGCTACCTCCAACATCTGCACTGCCCAGGTGCTTACTGCTCTGCTCAGCACCTTCTATGCCATGTACCAGGGCCCCGAGGGTCTGAAACAGGTGGCCCTTACCGCCCACAAGTTGGCCGCCGGCTTTGCCGCAGCTGCTGCCAAGGCTGGTTACACGCTGCCCGTGGCAAACTACTTTGACACCGTGCTGGTGAGCTGCCCCGGCAAGGCTGCCGAGCTCGTGGCTGCTGCTCTGGAGGCCGGTTACAACATCCGCCTGGTGGATGCCGATACCATCTCCGTCTCCTTCGACGAAACCACCACCAGCTGCGATGTGAAGGCTCTGTGTGTGGCTCTCGGCATGGAGAAGCCCTGCTGCAAGTGCATGCCCGAAGGCCCCACCTGGGACGCCTCCTTCAACCGCACCACGCCCTTCTGCGCTGAGAAGTGCTTCAACCTCTTCCACTCCGAGACAGAGATGATGCGCTACATCCACCGCCTGGAGGCTAAGGACCTTGCGCTGAACGAAGCCATGATTCCGCTGGGTTCCTGCACCATGAAGGCCAACTGCGCCGCCATCATGATGCCCATCACCTGGCCGGAGGTTGCCACGCTGCATCCCTTCGCTCCCATGGACCAGTGCCAAGGCATGCGCGCCATGCTCGAGCAGCTCAAGCAGTGGCTCGCCACCGTCACCGGTTTCCACGGCGTTTCCCTGCAGCCCAACAGCGGCGCTGCTGGTGAATTTGCCGGCCTGTTCACCATCCACCGCTACCAGGTGGCTCAGGGGCAGGGGCA
>JAZRJB010000087.1:0-3061 GCA_045645565.1 Akkermansia sp.
ATCACAGACCGCTCAAATTGCCGATTGCAGCGCTGCTGTAATGGTTCACACGTGTCCCAAAGATTTTGTAGAGAATAGAAATATCAGCAACATTTTGGAAGAATCCCCCCCCTCTGCGCAATAAATTGACTTTGGCGAGCCAACGGCGAGCGGAAACTTGAGCCCGCAAGGGCGGCATAATCATAGCCCAGCGTGGAGCCGCCACGCGGCGGAACGCTGGGTTTGGAATAAAACATAACCGGAACCCCGACCAACGTGGAGGGGTGGCAGGGAAGTGCTGCTAAAACACTAAGCATTAGCTTCTGCCACCCACTCCGCTGCGCTCCGGGGTTCTGATATGTTCTTCATTTTACCCAGGGTTCCGCTGCTGACGCAGCTCCACCCTGGGCTATTATTGTGTCGCCCTCTCCGAGGGCTCAGAATTCCTCGGGCTTTCAGCCCGGCAAATTCCAATCGAGCTCCGTACTCAAACTTTGGGACACGTGTGGTAATGGTTTGACAGAGCCTTATTTCTTCTTGAGCTGAGAAGTGCGGACCAGCGCAACAATGTGGGAATCGATGTAGTTTTTGCTGAAATAGATGCGGTTTTCACGCTCCGCAGTCTTGTTCAATCCAGCCACAACAATATCAATCTCTCCTGTGGCTAATTTATCCATCATGGTTACATAATCCAGGTCTACCAGTTCGATGCTGGCGTTCAGGTGCAGCGCAAGGCGCTGCAGGAGTTCCATATCAAACCCGATGAGGGTTGTTTCCCCGTCTTCTGTTTTGCGGAAACACAGGGGCTCCATCTGGCTGCAGGTCCCGACCTTCAGTGTGCGGGTGGGGGATTGGGGCTGACCAATCTGGGGCATGTCCGGAATTTCCGGCGCTGCGTATTCCGTAGCATTGATCCGGTTGAGCTTTATCCACCGGGTGTACATTTCCTCGTAGGTTCCATTGGCTTTGTAGGTGTCAATGAAGGCATTGATGGGGGTCAGCAGGTCTTTCTGCCTGGGAGAAACGCCAACGGCGATGTCCACTTTGCCGATGGAGCCGGGCAGAACGCTTAAATCCGGCGTTCTGGCAGCCACGTAATCCAGCGTGTGGCTGTCAAATATGTAAGCATCAATCTTTTCCTGGTTCAGGGCAGAGTACGCAGCGTAATGGCTGTTGAAATAGCAGAAACGCGCTTTTGTCAACTCCTCTTCCCCTACATGCATGGCTTTGGCTCCCAGTGGTAGCCCCACGCGGAGAAGCGATGAATCCACATCTCCAATCTTGGAAAATTCTACCTGCTTTTTCTCGTATGGGCTGTCGCAGGACGTTAGGCTGCCAGCCAGTAAAGCACAACACAGGAGAGTGGAGAGAGAGAAAAACTTCTTCATGTGAATGGTTTTGTTACGCGGTTTTACGATACAATGATTCTACACACTTTCTTTTTGATTGCGAGTAAAAAAAGATGCTTCCATCAAAAAAACAGGCGCAGTTTCCTGCGCCTGTCCTGTGAATCTTTATTCCCATTCGATGGATGCCGGCGGCTTGGTACTCACGTCGAAGAGTACGCGGTTGATGCCGGAAACCTCGTTCAGGATGCGGTTGGAAGCCTCGCGCAGCAGGTCGTAGGGCAGCTGCACCCAGTCAGCCGTCATGGCGTCCTCAGACACGATGGCGCGCAGGTTGGTGGCGAATTCGTAAGAACGTTCGTCGCCCTTCACACCCACCGTCTTTACGGGAATGAGCCCTGCGTAGGCCTGCCAGCACTTGTCGTACCAGTCCCACTTGCGCAGCGTGCCAATGAAGATGGCGTCGCATTCGCGGATGATGTCGAGGCGTTCTTTGGTCACCTCGCCCGGGCAGCGCACGGCCAGACCGGGGCCAGGGAAGGGGTGGCGCCACAGAATGTCGTGTGAAATGCCCATGGAGGCGCCCAGTTCGCGCACTTCATCCTTGAACAGGAAAGCCAGCGGCTCAATCACCTTGCCTTCTTCCTGCATCTTGAGAACGCGCTCCACGCGGTTGTGGTGGGTCTTGATGACAGAGGCTTTGCTCTTGGCGTTGGAAGCGCTTTCAATCACGTCCGGGTACAGCGTACCCTGGGCCAGCATCTCGGCGTCGCCCACGGCATCCCAGAACACGTCAATGAAAAGGTTGCCGATGATGCGGCGCTTCTTTTCCGGAGCCGTCTCACCAGCCAGAGCTGCGAGGAAACGCTCACTGGCATCCACGGTTTCAATCTCCACACCCATGCGGGCGAAGTTTGCCTGCACTTCCTTGGCTTCATCCTTACGCAGCAGACCGTTATCCACGAAAATGCAGCGTACGTTCACGCCTGCTTCATGCAGCAGCACAGCCAGAACGGTGCTGTCCACACCGCCGGAAACACCGCAGACCACCTGCTTGTCACCCACCTTGGCGCGGATGTCGTCGATGAGTTCGCGCTTGAAGTCACCAATGTCGAACTTGGCCAGGTCCTTGGCGTAGGAAAGGAAATTCCTGAGAATGGTGCGCCCCTCGTGGGAGTGGGTCACCTCCGGGTGGAACTGAATGCCGAACATCTGCTCACCCCACTGCAGGGATACCGGTACCCCCTCACTGTTGCGGGCAATCACGCGGCAGTTCTCAGCCAGGTGGTCAACCGTGTCGGAGTGGCTCATCCAGACCTGGGAGGAGGGGCTCATATCGGCATACAGACCTTCCAGCTTTTCGGGCACCAGGGCGGCGGGACCATATTCGCGCTTGTTGCTCGGGCGCACGGTGCCACCAGTCTTCACGTTCAGCAACTGCATGCCGTAGCATACACCCAGAACAGGTACGCCGAATGACGTGAGCCATTCAAAATCAATATCCGGAGCATCCGGTTCCGATGTGCTGCGCGGACCGCCGGAAAGAATGATGGCGCCCGGTTCGCTGATTTCATGCAAATCCTCCAGCGCATAAAGCTTGGCCAGGAAGCCCAGCTCACGCACGCGGCGCACAATCAACTGTGTGTATTGTGAGCCATAGTCGATAACGGCAACAATGTGTTTGGGTGTCATAATGCTGGGGGCATTGTAGCAGATAGGTATACGTGTTGCAAGCA
>JAZRJB010000088.1:0-3570 GCA_045645565.1 Akkermansia sp.
CTCTACGAGCATGTCGCACAGCTTGGTGTTCTCTTCCTCGGAACCGTCGCACCAGTAGACGGAATCGGGTTTGCAGAGCTGGCGGATCTGCTCCACCCACTCAGCAGCCTTCTTGTGTGTAGTACCTGTAATCATGGTGCCCATAAAATACCACACCCAACGCAAACTTGCAACACGAAATTTAGAGAATTTTCGACTTACTGGCGTGAATTCCAGCATCGTCCATGTCAGAACCGCGAAAGCGATGTCGGATGTGAATTATGACACGAATCTCTGATGCAGTCCGGATTGCCCTGTCCTTTATCCTGTGCTATAATCCTGCTGCGGCATGCGAGAAGAACTTTCAGCCAATGAGGATATTGTATTCGCCCAGCAGAACCAGAAGGTTGTGATGGGACGCGGTCTTGTCGTGAACCGCCCGCGCCAGCTGGTCAGCGCCCTGGGCATCATCCTCATGCACCTGATAGCGTTGATTTCTGTAAATCTGTGGTTACTCCGGCTCCTGGGCTATATCACCCTGCCCTGGTAATTCTGCCCCATCTCCACGCAAATTGTTCATGTGCGGCAAAAACTGCACAAGAATTCACCATTCTGCATTCTGACTTCTGCATTCTGACTTCTGCATTCCTCAAAGTGTGAAATTTTAACAGCGCAAAACAGAAAACGCCCTGGGCTCTCACCCGGGGCGTTTTGGTATCTCAAAGGATAACTGAATATCCATCAGCGGCGCATGCGACCAATCGGCATCACATGGGCGTCTTCATCCGGGGGCTGGGGAGCAACCGGCTCAATTGCGCCATCCTTCAGCACCTCCAGCTCCGTTACCGGGCGAATAGGCGCTACAATATCGCCAAGGTCAGCATAATAATGCTTCTGCGTCAGGCGCACCAGCTGACCGGGCTTAAGCTCAGCAAGCTTCTGCAGCATCCCATCAGGCTGTCCGGGAACATCGTTTCTGGCATCCACCAGCACCATGTTTCCAGCCTCAGCCTTATCATCGCCATACTTGCCGGGTTTCTCGTAGGACTCATTGGTGAGCACCTGGAAACGTGCAATCTTAGCACCATGATCGCAGCGATCCGGGCACAAAGCCGTGCGGAAGTAGCACGGGCGTTCTACCACACCCACATACTGAGCAACGACCGTGTTGGACGCCAGCAAATCTGCTTTCTCAGGCAGGGGAGATGCCACAACGGAAGGAACCAGCGCGGCCAGCATCAGGAAAAGTTTAGAATTTTTCATCATATTATTGTACTTGGATATAAATTAAGCGTATATTGTTCAAACTTTTATTTACATTTCTGCAAAAGGCAACAGAATCCCCCTGCTCCGAACCCATGCGCCGGCAGCAGGCGGTACGCCGGAAACGGCGCGAGCGACGACCGGAAAGCAGAAAGCGCAGGCACCTCAACAGCACTCCACTCAGGATGCCGTTTCAGTATATATGCCATCACCTTCTCATTTTCCTCGGGGTCATAGGTGCAGGTTGTGTATACGATGTGCCCACCAGGATTCACGCACTGCACCGCTGAAAGCATAATACCTTTCTGACGCTTGGCATTACCATTCACCATGGAGGAACTCAAGCACCCGGGGTTCTTGATTCCCTTGCACAGCAGGGACTGCCCGCTGCATGGAGCATCCACCAGCAGCAGGTCAAAGGTCTCACCGCTACGGGCCCACTGGTCCGGTCGATTTCCCATCACACGTACCTGAGGCATGCCGCAAAGCTGCAGATTCTGGCGAAGAATTCCGCGCCGCCCGGAATGCACCTCATTCGCCGTGTGGTTGGACACACCAAAGCGTGCCGCCATCAGCATTGTCTTGCCACCCGGGGCTGCGCACATATCCAACGATGCCCCCGGAGCTGGAACTACCGCCAGACACGCAGATTCCCAGCATGACGATAAATCAAGGGAGTAATACAAGCCCTTGCTGTAATCTTCATAAGCAGTCGGTTTCACCCCCTCTGCCGGAACAAAAACACGCGGGGGCAGCCACTCGCCCTCCACTTCCTGACACGGAAATGGTGGCTGGTAATCCTGCGGAGCCAACGCCGACAGGACAACAGCCCCGCGAGCCGACACTCCCGCCTGCATAGCAGCAAGCAAAGCCTCGGCCTCTGCCCCCTCCAACCCAAGGCGGGAGCAGAGTCTCAATTCGCCCTTGCCAGTAACCTCTTTGCCGGAATGACTCATGCCAGACCGCGGGCTTCTGCTTCCTCCAGCGCCATCTTGGCAGCGCCGATGATGCCAGCCTCGTTACTGAACTGAGCCGGCAGAATCTTCAGCTTCGCATAGTGCGGACCGTATGTCTGAGCCTTCAGATAACGATGCAGCGGTTCAAACAGCAAATCCCCGGCCTTTGCAACACCTCCGCCGATAATGAATGCTGCTGGATTCAGAATATAATGGCAGGAAAGCAGACCTGTTGCCAGCTTGCGGGCAATATCATCCCACATGGCAAGAGCCACTGGGTCCCCAGCCTTGGCTGCAAGTTCCAACGGATAAGGCGCACAATCCTCAAAATCCTTCTCCTGACCGGCGGCAGCGTATGCAGCAGCAGCATCTTCCTGAATGCGCGGATGACCAATATAATTTTCCAGCGCGCCATGGTTCTCGTAATATCCCTTGCGGCCCTGATAATCAATACTCAGATGCCCCAACTCACCAGCTGCACCCAGTGAGCCGCGCAGCATCTGGCCATTTGCCACGATACCAGACCCCACACCCGTTCCCAAGGTGAGACACACCAAATCATTAAGCCCCTTACCTGCACCCAGCTTCCATTCTGCGTATGCCATGCAGTTGGCATCATTATCCACCGCGGCAGGCAGCCCTGTCATCTCCTCCAGCATATCGCGAACCGGCACATCATACCATCCCGGCACGTTCGTCAGGGAATCTGCAATACCCCGGTCATGATCCACAAAACCAGGAATCCCCATACCCACTGCCTTTACCTCCGGATACTGGGTTATCAACTCCTTAAGTCGCTTACCGACTTCTGCAAAAATGGCATCAGGAGATACGAAATCCTGAGTACGCACCGGTTCTGCTCGGGCAATCAATTCCGTCCCGCGCACAACTGCAAACTTAATGGAGGTTCCCCCCATATCAACACCAATACTTAAATCATTATCTGCCATGCGAACTTATCCTACCACACTCTGCCAAATCAAGGAAAGGAAAAAATCATTCAAGTGATTATTTTCCACATGTGTCCCATGGATTTTGTAAGCAATAGAAACATCAATGACATTTTCGAAGAAGCCCCCCTCATCTCGATAAATTGGACTTTGCCGGGCTGAAAGCCCGAGGAATTCTGAGCCCTCGGAGAGGGCGGCATAATCATAGCCCTGGGTGGAGCTGCGTCAGCAGCGGAACCCTGGGTAAAATGAATAACATATCAGAACCCCGGTGCGCAGCGGAGTGGGTGGCAGAAGCTAAGGCTTAGTGTTTTAGCAGCGCTTCCCTGCCACCCCTCCACGTTGGTCGGGGTTCCGGTTATGTTTTATTCCAAACCCAGCGTTCCGCCGCGTGGCGGCTCCACGCTGGGCTATGATTCTGT
>JAZRJB010000089.1:0-13797 GCA_045645565.1 Akkermansia sp.
TACAGACGACGCTCTGCAATGAGACTAACCCCATTTTCCTGAACCACTCTTTCCCCTTACGTCCTGTGGTTGGTAGCTGCCCTGTAACAGGCTTTGTCTCAGTTCTCCCGGATGTGCTCTGAACCATTTGGCTACGTCATCAATGCTCATTCCATCGACTCCAGCTGCCCCTCCATTGCTCTTTACCTTCCGGTATGCCCTGCGGAGATTGCCGGGGTCGGCTATGCGCGCTCCAGCAGGCGTTCGTCCCAGTTCAGTTCCTCCTTCCACGCCGTAAACACTTGCTGCTCCAGCATTGGTGAGGCTGTGGGAATCGCACCCTCACCTCGTGCGCTTTGGCCTTTTATTCGGTTCTTGTTCATCCTGTCTGTGTTTCGCCTCCGGCTTCCTCCCCACCCCACATTACTGTGGCGCAGTTGCCCTTGGCTATTTGATTCCGCCCTGTCAGCGGCTCATTGGGGACTTTCACCCCAGTTACGTGTCATGCCTGACGTAGCATAAAAAAGACCGCCGGATGCCCTCCGGCGGTCTTTATCAGCATATAAACGCTGCAAGATTTACAGGCTTTCGCCGAAATCAGCGCGGAACTTGGCAGCCAGTTTTTCCTGCCAATCGCTCAGCGGCTGCAGGCGACCGAAGAAGAAGCGAAGAACCTCCGGTTCCTCCACCCACTTCAGACCACCAATCAGCTCACGGTTGTCGTACAACCACTTCACGCGGTCAGCGCAGTACTTGACCTGGGAAAGCGTAAATACGCGGCGCGGGCATGCCAGACGGACCAGCTCCAGCTCAGCGTAGTTCTCAGAACCATCGGGGTTGCGCTGTTCGGAAAGAGAACCACGCTCCATACCACGAATACCACCAGCAATGTAAAGAGCCGTTGCAAGAGCGCCGGCAGGATACTGCTCGTGCGGGATATTCGGCAGGAATTCAGAAGCATTGATATGGGCACCCAGACCACCGGCGGGCTTCACCATGGGAACACCGTACTCGGAAAGCTCCTTCACGAGGTACTCAATGAAAATGGGACCCTGGTTGATGATTTCCTCATCCAGCGTTTCCAGCAGACCAACAGCCATGGCCTCCATGGCGCGGACTTCCATACCACCGTAGGTCAGGAAACCTTCGTACAGCGGGATGAACGCCTTCATCTTGAGGATGAGTTTCTCGTTGTTGGAAACAATAGCACCACCGCGGGCAAAACCGAGCTTACGGCTGGAGAAGTAGATGAGATCCATCTCATCCGCAATCTTGCGGATAATCTCAGCGATGCTCATATCCTTGGCAGCCTCTTCGCGGGTCTTGATGAAGTACAGGTTATCCTGAAGCAGAGAAGCATCCAGAACAGACATCACACCGAACTCCTTACAGACTGCGGCCACATCCAGCATATTCTGCATGGAAAGAGGCTGGCCACCAATCAGGTTCGTGCCGGCTTCGATACGCACAAAGGGAACATGCTCGGGACCAACCTCCTGAATCAGCTTACGCAGGCGCTCAATATCAAAATTACCCTTGAACGGCAGGTCAAGATTCGGATCCAGACCTTCTGCCGTAATCAGCTCCTCCACGCGGCCACCCTTGCGGGTGATGTGTGCCTTGGTCGTGGTGAAGTGGAAGTTCATCGGAACCACGTCGCCTTCCTTCACGAAAGTCTCTGCAAGAATGTTCTCGCAAGCGCGGCCCTGGTGAGCGGGCAGGAAATACTTAGTGCCGAACACCTGCTCAATCACGCGGGAAAGGCGGTTAAAGGTCTCAGAGCCGGCATAGGAGTCGTCAGCCTGCATGGAAGCAGCAACCTGGTTATCGCTCATGGCGTTCACACCGGAGTCGGTGAGCATATCCATGAACACATCCTTATTCTGCAGCAGGAATGTGTTGTTACCGGCCTCGCGCAGCTTCTGCACGCGCTCTTCTACCGTGGGCAGAAACAGCTTCTGCACCACGCGCACCTTGTGCATTTCCAACGGCACCTGGTGCTCTTCCTTATAGAACTTGACAATAGACATGATAAGTATTCGGTATGATATAGTATGCGCCGCTCCTTATGCAGGACACAGAAACGCGGCGGAATCGTACCACGCATCGCTCCTCATTGTCAATGCTTTTGTTGGGCATAATCCGCCCTGTGTCTGACACGCAAGCCTCAAATTAGAATATCGCACCCCGCGTTGCGCTTCATGACAGCAGATTCTGCCTCTGGTCCACCCCCAACAGGCAGACAAAAAACGCCCCTGCAGCCAAACCGGCGCAGGAGCGTTTTTGTGCTGAGAAAAATCTCTTTAGTAAGCGCGAGCCCAGAGTACGCGGCGCGTCGTAGGACGCCCGGTCAGGATGCACGGAGCCTCCGCACCGGTGCCCATTTCACCCTGCGGTACGCAGCGGATAGAGATACGCAGGCTCTTTGCCAGCGTTTCCTCTTCCTCCGGAGAACCATCCCAGGGACAAAGCAGCCAGTCGGCATCGCCTTCGCCGCAGAAATTAGCCTTGAGTTCATCAAGATTATCGCAGGTGCGGATGTGACTGTTACGGAATTCATGCTGACGTGCAAGAAGCGTATTCTGAATATCCTCCAGAAGCTGTACAGCATTTTCAACGAATTCGCTTTCTGCAACAAAGCTCTTTTCATTAGAAGCCTGGTCGCGGCGGCACAGACAGACAGACCCCTTCTCCAGGTCACGGGGACCAATCTCGATGCGCACCGGCACACCCTTCTTAATCCATTCCCACTTCTTGGTACCACCGTTAATATCACGGGTATCAACCTGCACGCGCAGAGGCATGCCGTGGTAAGTCATAGCACTGAGCTTGTCTGCCAGGGCCTGGCAGTGGGCAATAATCGCCTCCTTTGTATCAGCCTTGGGCGTTACAGGAATGATGACAATCTGCTTGGGAGCCACGCGCGGGGGGCACACCAGGCCATCGTCATCAGAGTGAGCCATGATAAGCGTACCAATCATACGCGTAGAAACACCCCATGACGTAGTCCAGGCGAACTGGCGCTCATTGTTGCGACCAGCAAAGGAGATATTCTGAGCCTTGGCAAAATTCTGCCCGAGGAAATGAGAGGTACCAGCCTGAATAGCCTTACGGTCCTGCACCATAGCCTCCACAGTGAACGTACGCACAGCACCGGGGAAACGCTCATGCTCAGTCTTTTCACCGGGAATCACATCAACAGCCAGAACATCACGCTGGAATTCCTCATACACCTTGTGCATCACAGCCGTCTCCTCCTCCGCTTCCTCGCGGGTTTCGTGAGCCGTGTGCCCCTCCTGCCACAGGAACTCAGCCGTGCGCAGGAAAATACGGGGGCGCATCTCCCAACGCATCACATTGCACCACTGATTCACCTTGATGGGCAATTCGCGGTAGGATTCCAGCCAGCGAGAAAACGCAGCGCCAATCACCGTCTCAGACGTGGGGCGAATCACATATTTATCCGTCAACTCACCAGAAGGAATCATGCGGGTCTTACCCGTTTCCGGATCCTTGACAGCCTCCAGGCGGTGATGAGTCACCACAGCGCACTCCGTCGCAAAGCCCTCAGCATGCTCGGCTTCCTTTTCCAGGTAGGATACAGGAATCAGCATCGGGAAATAAGCATTTGTGTGCCCCGTGCGCTTGAACTCTGCATCAAGCTGCTGCTGAATCAGTTCCCAGATAGCGTAGCCCCAGGGTTTAATGACCATGCAACCACGAACCTCAGAATTTTCTGCAAGGTCCGCAGCCTTGATAACCTGCTGATACCACTCCGGGAAATCCTCTGCGCGAGTGGGTGAAATTGCATTCTGTTGTGCCATGTGGTGGATTGTATTATTTATAGTTGAAATGTCAATGAAAATCAGTTATTCAGTCGTGTGACTCCTGGTAGAAGCGGTGATTCAGAATTGCCAGCAGCACCATGAAAATCATCAGCAGCCACAGACCATACACCGCACAAAGAATAGTCAGCCCCACGGCCACGGAAAGGCTGATGCCGTGCATCCGCCGGCGGGAGCGCATCAACCCCTGCATCATCTGCCCGCCATCCAGCGGAAATATGGGCAGGAGATTCAGCAACGTCCACCAGACACACACCTCAATCAAATAGAAAAAGAAGAACATGGCCAGCGGCGGGTAGGTCATCACCGCCTCTGCCGGCATGTAACCCAGCATGAAATGAATCCCCCATTTCAACGCCAGGGAACTATCGCCCACATAAAGGCACAACCCCAGCAGCGCCACCACGCCTAACAACAGCGTAGTTAATGGGCCGGCTGCTGTCATCACCACCCCCTGCAGACGAGTCAGGCGGGCGCTTTCATTCGTGCAGTCGCCACCCATCCACGCCATGTATACCTGCGGCTGACCGCCGCCAATCGCCCTGCCCACCACAGCATGCCCCATTTCATGCAGCAGCAGGCAGAGAAATGCAGCAATGATAAACAATAGAACACACAATAAATCCACCACGCTGGCAATGCAGCATACCCCACCCAGAAATGCAAGAGTTAACCATAAAGTGGGATGGATGCTCACCGGCACCCGGAATAGCGTGAAATGTATCATCGTTCCCATTCTATGCCAGCCGTGCGGCTCTGCGCAAGCCCGCAAGGCGCCATACGCCGCATCATGACAAGGAAAATTCTGCCTTGCAAGTCTCGATTCATACTTGCAGAGTGTTTAAGCTTCGTGTAATATACCCGCAGTTCATGGAAGGCGAATACACAGAGGACGACATTCAAACGCTGGATTGGCGCGAGCACATACGCCTGCGCCCGGGTATGTACATCGGTAAACTCGGCGACGGCACCATGCCGGATGACGGTTTATACGTGCTTCTGAAAGAAGTCATCGACAACTCGATTGACGAGTTCGTCATGGGTACAGGCAAGAAGATTCTTGTCAGCATCAGCAAGGACGGGCTCTGCGAAGTGCGCGACTTCGGTCGTGGTATTCCGCTTGGCAAGCTTTACGAATGCGCCGCAAAAATCAACACCGGCGGTAAATATGATGGCGAGGCCTTCAAAAAGTCCGTAGGTCTCAACGGTGTGGGTATCAAAGCCGTGAATGCTCTTTCGGAGCGCTTCGAAATCCAGGCTTATCGTGAAGGGCAGACACGCCGCATCCAGTTCGCATCGGGCGAAATGATTGAGGGCACCGACATCACCGAAGCCACTGACCAGCCGGACGGCACCCGGGTTGCCTTCATGGTAGACCGCAGCATATTCGCAGCAGATGCCAACTACAACATGGTATTCGTAGAGCGCATGTGCCGGTATTACTGCTATCTGAACACCGGTCTGACCATCAACCTGAATGGGCGCAACATCTCATCTAAGAACGGTCTGCTTGACCTCCTCAAGGAAGAGATGAAGGAAGAGCCCGTATACGCACCAATTCACATTTCCGGGCCGGATATTGAAATTGCCATCACGCACGGTGACGAATACGGCGAGGAATACTATTCTTTCGTGAATGGTCAGCACACCACCATGGGCGGCACCCACCAGGCCGCATTCAGAGAGGCCATTGTCAAAACCCTCCAGGGTTACTTCAAGAAGAGTTACGAAGGCTCCGATATCCGCAACGGTATTCAGGCTGCCATCAGCATCAAGGTGATTGAGCCGGTCTTCGAATCCCAGACCAAGACCAAGCTGGGCAGCAACACCATGGGGCCTGGCAAAGAAACCATCCGCACCTTTGTTCTCAACTTCCTCGCTCGAGAGCTGGATAACTACCTGCACCGCCACCCGGAAATCGGTGAGGCTATGGAGGAAAAAATCAAGGAGAGCGAAAAGACCCGCAAGGAAGTGGCCGGTGTCACCGGCAAGGTGGCCAAGGAGCGCGCAAAGAAAGCCAAGATTCATACCCGCAAACTGCGTGATTGCCGCGTGCACTTCGACAGCAAGAACCGGCGGGCAAAAGACACCATGCTCTTCATCACCGAGGGTGACTCCGCATCCGGTTCCATCACCACTGCACGCGATGCCGAAACCCAGGCCGTCTTCTCCCTGCGCGGCAAGCCGGCAAACAGCTTCGGCATGAACCGAGCAGCTCTTTTCGAGGAAAAGCGAAACGAGGAGCTGGATTTCCTGCACCTCGCGCTCAACATTGACCGCAGTATGGAGGATTTGCGGTACAACAAGGTCATCATCGCCACTGATGCAGATGTGGACGGCATGCACATCCGCCTGCTGCTGCTCACATTCTTCATCCAGTACTTCCCGGACCTCATCCGCGAAGGTCACCTCTTCATCCTGCAAACGCCGCTTTTCCGCGTCCGCAATAAGCAGAAAACCATCTACTGCTACTCTGAGGCAGAGCGAGACCGCGCCGTGAAGCAACTCGGTCGCAACCCGGAAATCACCCGATTCAAGGGTCTGGGTGAAATCTCGCCGTCCGAGTTCAAGAACTTCATCGGTGAGGATATCCGACTGGAGGAAGTCACGCTCGAAAACGCGCACAATCTCAAGGAAATTCTCCGCTTCTACATGGGCGACAACACAGACGACCGCCGCCAATACATTGTTGACAATCTCCGAATTGAAGAAGATTTAGCATGAAAACTCCTCTTTTTTCTCTCTTAATTACACTCCTCATTCTGCCCACCCTGGCCGAGTGGGAACCCCGCGGCTTGTGCTATGTATGGACAGGTGACGGCAAACCCGATTCCCCGGGCGACATGCTCACCGGGGAAATATACGATTACAATCTCAGCAAGGAGGGGAAGCACTTCACCTACTCCGAAATCTATTACCCGGATGAACTATTAACAGAGAAGCAATTAGACGTTGCAACCGCACAAAGATTCCGAAAAATCAAAGCAGAAATTCAGAACCGGGAGCTGGCCTCCAAGGCAGACAATCCAACCAACAGTCCGGATTACCGTGGTCATTATATATCCACGTTCAAAGAAGTAATGGAAGGCAGAACAGACGTTCTGAAAAAGTGTTACAAATATCCTCACCGTATCGCTGCCCCGCATATCTTTATGACGGCAGCCGGTTTTCCTTCTCTCGATGAAGGGTTGGGGCTGCCTGCCACTTCATCCGATATCATTGCGCCAGCTTCAGCTCCTGGCGGAACGGCAAAGCCCAAGACGCTCACAAGCACATGGATTGCCATTTTCAGAGGGAAAGTCATAGCACCCAGAAGTATGACCTTCCGCTTCTTCGGTTCTGCGGAAGATAACATAGCCGTGCGATTTAATGGAGAACTAGTTCTTGAGACGGGTATAAACCAACCTCTGATTTATAAGGGTAACGGTTCTCGGGGAAAGGGATGTTTGATAGATTATGAAAAGGTTCACAACCAGGAAGTAGCTGCAGGGAAATACCCGGAAAGGAAAGATTACCTGCTCCTGATGCTCAAAAGCACCCCCTATATCAATGAGGTGTGCGGCGGCCTCATGGGCGGCACTCCAGTCACCGTCAAAAAAGGTCAGACCTATCCTATTGAGATCATCATCGGCAATGAGTGCGGGGACGCCTACTACTATCTTCTTACGCAGGAAGTCACCCCTGATAACCATGCCCCGATGCACCTGTTCCGCACCAACGGAGCCCACCCCACCACTCCTTCATTTCGGAAACATAAAGACTGGAAGAGACGCCACTTCGATTCAGGACCCAATTTCATCAATAACTCAGACATCTGGAAGATTGCCCCCAAGGCTCAAAAAAAGAAGAAAAAGAGCAAAAGAAAATAGCCCACATCCCCCTGCTATACCGGGGAAGAGCAAATCGCATAAGAAAAGTAAAGAAGGGTTGAAACGTTTCCGGGTTCTGGACTAGGTTACGCACCAATTTCAAAAAATAGACAATCGTCAATGGTCAATCCATATTGTCAACGATGACGGTATCGTGTAGGATACAGAAAATACCACTTTTATTATGAAGACACTCATTATTGCCCGCCACGGCAACACTTTTGCCAAAGGAGAAACACCCGCCCGCTTTCGTTCCATCAATTCGACCGCAGGAACACGGCACTGTATTCTTTAAAGAAGACGGCGTGGTCTACGCTACAGACTCCATGGTCTGGAAAATTGCAGGGAAACTCTCTAAGGACAAGAAAGCAAAAATATAAGTTACGTAAAATCAACTAATTAAAGACAACTGACAACATAACATGAAACCGCATTCCATCTTCTTTACCCTTACCGCAGCTGCGGCTCTACTTCCCACCTATGGAGACTGGGAGCCACGCGGAATCTGCCATGCCTGGTCCGGCGGTGGCAAACCCGACCAGGCCCCGGCTGATATGCTGGAGGGAGAGTTCTACGATTACAACCGCAACACGAAAGGAGATTTCTTTACCTACTCCGGAATCTACCAATCCGGGCAGTCCAACTCAATCGCCACACGAAATTTAAGCACGGTCACAAAAATTCGCAGAACAGGTGCACAAAACCCCACTAACAGCCCAGATGTTCACGGGCAATTTGCCTATACGCTCAAAGAACTGATGAATGGGCGATATGGCATCCTGAAAAGATACTACAAATACCCGCAGAAAGTCGCTGCCTCGCACTTCTATCTGGCGCCTGTCACCACCATCAAATCGCTCGAAGACGAATTAAACGGAATCAGTGGAGCAGACTCTGACTTTATCGATGCCGGTGGTATAGGCAACGGCAAAAAAAGAGGGAAAGCCAAAGCGTATGGTGACCACATCTCCTGGTTCGGCGTGTTCCGCGGAAAAGTCATCGCCCCGCGTAGCATGACCTTCCGGTTCTTCGGCGCTGCAGACGATGCCATTGCCGTACGTTTCAATGATAACCTGGTACTCGAAACCGGCTTTTTCAAGCCTGCACTCTACCAGGGAAACGGCATTAAGGATAAAGGCTGCGACTGGGCATACACGAAAACATACCAGCAGGAAGTAGCAGATGGCAAGCACCCCGATAAGGAAGGCTATGTTGTCCGCAAGCTTAAAAGCACCCCCTTCTGCAATGATTGCTTCAACGGCATCACCGGCGGCAAGCCCATCACTGTGACAGAAGGCAAGGCCTACCCAATTGAAATCATCATCGGCAACAATGGTGGGGCAACACTTTACTATCTGCTCACGCAGGAGGTGACAGAGAAAAACAATGCGCCTTTGCAGCTCTTCCGGACAAGCGATGCTGCACCCACCAATCCCCCGTCATTCAAGGGGTACAGTGATAAACACTACCACGAGCAAGGCCCCGCCTACGCTGCAGATTCAGACATCTGGAAAATTGCCGGCAAATCCGACAAGAAAAAGAAAGCAAAAAATAAGTTCCGTAAAATCAACTGAACATGAAACTTTATTCAATTGCTGTCATTCTGAGCGCAACGGCTGCACTTCTTCCCACATATGGAAACTGGGAGAAACGCCCGGTTGCCTATGTATGGACAGGCGAAGAAGAAGCAGACAAAACACCGGAAGGTTTGCTGCGCGGCACTATCTACGACATCAAGCGCGACCGTAAGGGAAAGCTCAAACCTCAAGTGCAACAACATGCCGGAGACTGGTGGAACCATGTACGCAACGACTACATGGAGACCATGAAAGACATCATGGCCCGGCGACATAGTGACATTAAATACAATTACGAATACAAGACCCCATGTGCCGTCGGGCATCTCTACCTGCAACGCCGTTATGGTGTGAACATGGATGGCGAACTTGACCTGGCACAGGGCAAGAATGAGACAGATGCGGCCAGCGATTTTGTCAGTGAAAGCGACCAGGCCATACCCGGCGGCTGGATTGGTGTGTTCAAAGGGCGGGTCACCGCCCCGAAAACTATGAAATTCCGTTTTGTCGGCTCGGCTGATGATACACTCATTGTACGTTTCGGCGGCAAAGTTGTTCTGGAATCAGGCTATGTACTCCCCAGCGTCTTCACGGGCAACAACAGCGACGAAGCATTCTCTAAAGGAACGGATAAACAATATATTCAGAACATTCGCGCGGGTAAAGACCCGAAGCACAAAGATTACTGCCTGATTCAACTTAAAAGCACCGGATTTTTCAATAATTCATTCGGTGGACTCTTGGGCGGCACTCCGGTAAGTGTCAAAAAGGGAGAGTCTTATCCCATAGAAATCATCATTGGCGAATGCGGCCGACATGGATTCTACTATCTCCTGACCCAGGAAGTAACAAAAGACAACAAAGCCCCGCTCATGCTCTTCCGCACAAACGAAGACTGGCCGGTGTCTCCGCAGGATGGTGAAGCCGGACCGGAATACAGCAAGGATTCACCCATCTGGAAAACAGCGCAAGCCAAGACCAGAAAGAAAAAGAAATAAGCTTTTCATTCCACGGCACGTGAAAGAACGTGCCGTTTTTCTTTGACTTCACCTTAGTCATGGTGTAGTATACAGAGAATACCAGATTAACCATGAAAACGCTCATCATTGCCCGCCACGGTAACACTTTTGCCAAAGGAGAAACACCAACCCGCGTAGGCTGCCACACGGATTTACCCCTTGTAGAGGAAGAACGCGGTCGCGGAGTTGGCCTTTACCTCAAGAAACTGGGGCTGGTTCCCACGCGCATTCTGGCAGCCCCGCTGAAGCGCACCATGGGCACCGCCGCGCTGGCAGCAGAAGCCGCCGGCTGCACCTGCCCGGTGGAACCCGACCACCGTTTCATTGAAGTCGACTACGGCCCCGATGAAAACAAGACAGAGGAAGACGTGAAGGCCCGCCTGGGTGCAGAAGCCGCCAAGGCAGAAGGCCTTGACCCCGCCTCCCTCAGTGCTGAGGAGCTCGACGCCAAGGGCGAAGCCATCATCGACAAGTGGAATGCAGACGCTACCGTTCCCAACGGCTGGAAGGTGGATGTGCAGCAGATTCGCGACAACTGGATGAGCCTGGCCGCTGAGGTGAAGGATGGCGAGATTATGCTCTGCGTCTCCTCCAACGGCACCATCCGCTTTGCTCCCGTCATCACCGGGGATTACGCCGGTTTCTGCGCTGAAAACGACATCAAGGTAGCCACCGGCGGTGTCTGCATCTTCACTAGCGAGGACGGCGCCACCTGGACCTGCACCGAATGGGGCACCAAGGCATTCAAGAAAATCTGACCTTCCATGATTAAGAAATTAAAACCAGCCTGGGTAGAGGAGTTCAAGAAATTCGCGCTCAAAGGGAACGTGGTTGACATGGCCGTGGGTGTTATCATCGGCGGTGCATTCGGCAAGATTGTCACCTCCCTGGTGAACGATATCATCATGCCGGCCGTCTCCATGCTCACGGGCGACACGAAGAACCTGGCAGAACTCAGCTATGCACTCAGCCAGGAGAAAGGCGCTCCGGTCATCAAATACGGCATCTTCTGCCAGACCGTTCTGGACTTCCTCATCATCTCACTGACCATCTTCTGGGCAGTGCGACTCATCTGCAAACTGAGGGTGCAGAAAGAAGCCCCCGCGCCGGCACCACCAGCCCCCGCCCCTACGCCGGAGGACATTCTGCTGCTGCGTGAAATTCGAGACGCTCTCAAAAACAAGTGAATAAAAAACAACTTATAGCACGGGTCCAGCGATACATGGGCCCCGGTGCCACCCGGGCCACCGCCTCTGCAGCCGTAGAGGCGGGGCTTGCCTCCATCCGGATTGCCACGCAAGAAGAAAACACCAAACTGCACATTGCCCACTTCGGCACCTTCGAGCGCAAGCGCCGCCCCGCCCGCAAGGGATATGATATCAACACCGGCCAGATGCGCGACATACCGGAAAAATCAGAACTCACCTTCAAGGCAGGTTCCACCCTGCTCCCATAAACCCAGCCCCCGCCCTGCTCCGCAACGGGCAACACCCACCATGCGCCGC
Source organism: Akkermansia sp. (assembly GCA_045645565.1). GTDB lineage: Bacteria > Verrucomicrobiota > Verrucomicrobiia > Verrucomicrobiales > Akkermansiaceae > Akkermansia. The sequence continues at coordinate 11,795 of JAZRJB010000089.1, forward strand.
CTATTCCGCCTGCTTCTGCGTTGCCTTTTTGGTCTGTCCCTCATACCCGCCAGCATCATACTGCTGATGATGATTGAAATACTGCAACTGCATTGGTACAATGCACATCCGGGCGTGCTTCACACCAAGGACGGTCCCGTCAGCCTGCAACTGGAGATGGACATCTTGCTCTCCCTACCGGCATGCCTGCTGGTCACCACCATTACCCTGCTGTATATCGTGACATGCACCCGCTGGGTATTCAAGAGGAAGAAATAACACCCCCCCCGGCAACTTTCGATAATCTCCCCGATCGGGAGAAAGCCCGGTAAAGCGTGACGGCTCCGCCTTTATGTCAAAGCCAGAACTTGCGGTGAGCCTTACATTCTGCTAGCATGCGGGTAAGATTCCCATGATTAGCTCCATTCTATCCACACTTGAAACCGCATGGCTTATTTTCCTCGTCATCATGTTCTTTAACGTGATGATATTTGTCCACGAACTCGGGCATTTCCTGGCAGGCAAATGGAGAGGCGCCTACATCGACCGCTTCCAGCTCTGGTTCGGCAAACCCATCTGGCAGAAAGAAATCAACGGCGTCAAATGGGGTATCGGCTGGATTCCCGCAGGCGGCTTTGTCTCCCTGCCCCAGCTGGCAGATATGCAGGACATTGAAGGCGAGGCAGATATTCCCAAAGACCTCAAGCCCCTCAAACCGCTGGATAAAGTCATCATCGCCGCAGCGGGCCCCTTCGCCTCCCTGCTTCTGGCCTATTTCTTTGCCGTACTCGTGTGGTTCGTCGGCAAGCCTGTAGGAGAACTGCCCACCACCACCATCGGTTACGTTCCCGCCAACTCCCCTGCCGCACAAGCCGGTCTCCTGCCCGGTGACCGCATCCGCGCCATCGATGGCCAACCCGTTGAAAAATGGATGGGCAACATGGAAGGCGTCCGGGAACTCGTCGCCATGAGCGAACATGAAAAAATCACCTTCACCATCGACCGCCCGCAGCCCGATGGCAGCATCCAGCAACTCACCATCGAAAGCGGCTACCGCCAGCCGGAAACAAAATGGTGGCAGCGCACTGCCATGCGCCAGGTTGGCATCTCCCCCGCCACCCCCACCGTTGTGGGCAACATCATCCCCGGTTCCCCCGCAGAACAGGCTGGTCTCATCAAAGGTCAGCAGATTCTCAAACTGAACGGCACTCCGGTATACTCCCCCCTCCCCATTCTCGAGCAATCCGAAACGGGCGCTGCCATGGAGATAACCCTCCGCAATGCAGACGGCAGCGAAACCACCACCACACTCACCCCCGCCATACCGTCCAACTGGCAGGGTCTGCCTGGCGCGCGCCCCATCATGGGCTTCACCTGGGGTGGTATCGATAACGCCCGGAAAACCGAATATCCCGGCGTACAGGCGCAAATCAACCAGAGTTTCCGCTGGATGGGTGAAACCCTCGCTAAAGTTGCAGCACCCGGCAGCAGCGTCGGCATGGAGCACCTCTCTGGTCCGGTCGGTATCGGCAACTACCTCTACCAGATGCTCTCCTCTGAAAACGGCTGGAAACTCATCCTCTGGTTCGCCGTTGTGCTGAACGTGAACCTTGCCGTTCTCAACATCCTGCCCCTGCCCATCGTCGATGGCGGTCACGTGGTCCTCGGCATCCTCGAAATCATCTTCCGTCGCCCCGTTGGCGGCAAGATTCTCGAATGGATCCAGAGCGGCTTCCTCTTCCTCATCCTCTTCTTCTTCATCTTTGTCACCTTCAAAGACGTCGGTGATATGGTCGGCGGAGATGACGACAAGGCAGCCAGGCTCCCTAATCCGGTTTTCAGCAAATAACACCACCTCATCCCCCGGCACCAGCCGGGGGATTCTTGTGTACGACCGACGCGATATGCGCACTGCGGTGAAAGTCCGCGCGGAGCCGCGATGATGCGGAATCCCAGACCTGAAGAACAACTGCGGGGAGGTAACGAACCGTGGAAAAGGAAGTTCGAGGGGAAATCCCGACTGT
>JAZRJB010000090.1:0-9229 GCA_045645565.1 Akkermansia sp.
CATTTGATTACTACTCTTGGTGTTCCATGGCATAATGAGATTATGCCACATGTCTATCCAAAAGTGTAACCTATGTCCTGGAACTTGTGTTACCTATGTGGTGGTATTTTTTTGTTACCCCTGTCCTGGGCGCGCGCCAAATGTTGCTGATATTTCTATTCTCTACAAAATCTTTGGGACACGTGTGTTTTTGTTGTTAAAAAACCGCTTTTAGCTTGAAAAAAGCGGGCTTTGTGCGATAATGAGTCTGGATTATTCAGCTTATGGCAGAAGAAGAAGAGGACTTTTATAAAGAGCCGACCCGTAAGGAATGGGCCGGATTCTGGACGCTGGTTGCCGTGCAAGCCCAGAATGCCTTTAATGAAAAGGCCGTACAATTTCTCTTGATTCCCCTTGGGGTATGGCTCTGGGGTGCGAGCGGGAGTACGCTGGAGTACATACTGGGTGCCATTTTTGTGCTGCCGTACATTCTGTTTTCTCCCTTGGTAGGCTGGTTGGCAGACTGCTTCTGCAAGACGCGCATCGTTCAGGTCATGAGCGTTGTTCAGATATTTGTGATGAGCTGCATGCTCTTCTGCTTTTACCAGCGGGACATGTATGCCGCTATTCTGTGGTTCTCCGTCTTTGCGACCCAGGCTACCATTCTTTCACCTGCCAAAAAGGGTATTGTCAAGGACCTTCTGGGGTCCAAATACATTGGCTTCGGTTCAGGCATCATTGAAATGAGCCTGGTCTTTGTGCTGCTGGTCGCGCAGATTGGCGTCTTCTTCTGGTTCTCCTACCTGCTTTCTGCGTATGAGGCAGAGCAATCCCCCACATACGACGCAGAGCAATTGGCAGGCTGGGATTCCGTCATCCTCCCCACCTGGGTATTTGTGGGGCTGGCCTGCCTGGTGTGCGCGGCATCATTCCTCGTGCCCCGTTATCCGGCAAAGAAGGCCAAACCGTTCAGATGGAGTCTGTTGTACGAACACTTCGGGCAAATCAAATACCTGTGGCAGGATCGTTTGCTGCGGCTCAGTGAACTGGGCATTGCGTACTTCTGGTGTCTGGCTGGCTCACTGTTCCTGATTCTGATTCAAATTGCCAAGAGCATGCAGGCAGCAGACCCCTCAGTTGACTTCTCTCTGCAATGCGGTATTCTCATGGCATGGATGACCGGCGGCGTTGTGCTGGGTGGCGCCGTGGCCTCCCATCTCTGCAAAGGCAAGAATGAGCTGGGGCTTATTCCCTTCGGCGCCATCGGCATTACCCTCTGCACTTTCCTGCTGACTATTTTCGAAGTCAACACATTGGCCAGCAACATCCTGCTGGCGCTCACAGGTGCATTCGGCGCCGCTTACCTGGTACCTCTCAATGCCTTCCTCCAGGATAACTGCGACCCCAACAACCGAGGCAACATCATTGCCGCCGGTAATCTGATAGATAACCTGATGGGGCTCGTTGCCGTGGCGCTCATGTGGGTCATGTATGAGGTGTTCGGAGCCTCTCCGCAACAGCAGTTCTTCGTTCTCTTCCTGCTGAGCTTCTTCATTCTCATCTGCTCATTGCGTCTGATTCCCCAGGAATTCATCCGCATGATCGGCATCTGGTGCCTGCAGCTTGTCTACCGCCCGCGTGCCATTAACCTGGAACGCCTTCCCATGCGCGGTGGCGCGCTGCTGGTCGTCAACCATGTCACATACGCAGATGCGCTCTTCCTCACCATGGTCTGCCCACGCCCGGTGCGCTTCATTGTGGCAGAGGAATTCATGGCTATGCGACTGCTGGGCTGGGTTCTGGAAATCTTCAACTCACTCCCGATTTCCAGCCGCAACCCGCGGGAAGCCATCGTCAAGGCAGCCCGCGCCATTGAAAGCGGGGATATCATCTGCATCTTCCCGGAAGGGCAACTCACCCGCAGCGGTTGCCTCACCCCGATTCGCCGCGGCATGGAAATGATAGCCCGCCGTTCAAAAGCCCCCATTATTCCAGTGTACATGGACGGGCTCTGGGGCAGCATTTTCTCATTCTCCCGCAACCGGTTCTTCACCAAGCTTCCGCGCTCCCTGACCTACAACTTCACCGTTGCATTCGGTGAACCGCTGGATTCTGACACCTTCTCCAGCCGCACTGTTCTGCGTGCCTTCCGCGAACTTTCTGCCACCTGCCTGGAAACATCCGATGATATCAGCCGGGAAGGCCTCATCCGCACGCTGGAGGAGCGCGGCAACAAACCGCTGGTATTCTGCCCCGAAGGCTCACTCACGGCCATTCAGATTGCGGCGGCTCTCATCAGCCGCCAGGCGGATGAACAATTCCCCCCGCTTCTCCGCAAATGGCTCCAGCTGCTGATTGACGGCACGGAAGACCTGCTTGCACTGCACCGCCTCTGGCTGAACGTCAGCCAGGTGCGCCGGGTCAATGCGCTCAAGGAAGGACGCCACCACCTGCTCACCACTGTCGGCCACGGCGAACCGCAGGAACTCATTCTTGGCGTACTCTGGCCCCTCATCACTCGCACACCGGTGCATCTTATCGAAACGCCGCAGGAAACGCTGGGTTCCAACATCTCCCAGATTGTAGGCGGCGCACACATGAGACGCATCCTTCTCACCACCATTCCGCCGCGCCAGATTCCGTTCTACGACTTCAGCGGCAGCCCCGCCATATCCACCCCCAACATGCGCTGGAGGCCCTGTTTCAGCACACCCATGGGCAATATCGTTGCCATGAGCATGTGCCACAGTGTCTTCAAGATGAACGACGGCACCATCCAGCTTGGGGTGCGTCCGCGCACACGCGGGCTCCTGCTGCCTGGCTACCGGGTCAACGCTGTTGAAGAGGGCTCTAACGCCATCATCTGCGCCCCCTCGCTCCGCACGGAATACACCCTGCCCTCGCACATCTATCTGGATGAAAGCGGCTTCCTTGCTGAGCTATCCTGAGGCAAGCGGCAGCGCCATTATCTTGTCGGACCGGTTACGTGCCATCGCGTAACCGGTTCTTTTCTTTGGTATCAATTCACAATTCCCGGCCAAACACACCGGAGGAACGACCGCTGGATTCCAGCGCCTCCAGGCGCGGCTGAGGCAGCACCGTGCGTGGAAGCGGTGCGTAGTGCATGCGGTCGCGGAAATACGCCACAGCACTCTGAGAAATGGCAAAGATGCGGGAGAAGCCCAGCGCCCGGGCTTTATCCTCCACAAAGCGGCACATAGCCTTACCATAGCCCCGGCCTTCGTAGTTTTTCTTGATAAACAGGCAGGCCAGCTCGGCACAGGAATCTTCCGGATACGGGTACAACGCCACGCATCCTACAATGGTGGAATCCAGCGTGTACACATAGTAGCTTTCCAGATTCTCACAAATGCTTTCGTATGAGCGATGCACCAGCTTGGCATCAGCCATGCTGCGGGCAATCATGGAAAGCAATTCCGGAATATCATCCTCCCGCAGGGGGCGGATTTCCCGATATGAGTCAGCGTGGACCATAGTGCCCACCCCTTCCTCAGAAAAAAGTTCATCCAGCAGAACACCACGGCTGCGCCCATCCAGCAGATGAACGCGGGGAATACCCAGGCGGCACGTTGCAGCCGCCTGCTCCAACAGCTCAGGATGAGTGCATTCTGCCAGGTGCGGGGCTATCTCGCTCTCCAGAGCGGCAAGAATGGGCTGCCCTTCGCGGGTCGGCACCTCGTTATCCAACAGGCAGATATATTTGGAAGCCCCCAGTTCCAGCGCCAGGTTCACGCTGGAAGCATCAAAATGCCCGGCTGCTCCGGATGCCACAATGGCCACCTGGCGGCGCTCGACAATCTCCCGCACACGGGCTACGGCGGCCGCCCCTTCAGTAAGCGGGAACTCAGCGGCGGCCGTGTGCATCTCGCACTCACCGGCCCGGTGAGCCAGCCCGTCTGCATGCTCACCTTCCGCCACTAATACCAGCCGCACTCCTACCTCATGCAGCGCATCAGCATCCAGCAGCGCATCCACCAGCTCCTCCGCCTGAAGGAGCCCGGTTGCCACATGAACCACGAACAGGCGACCGCGGAAATGAGGCACGTACTCTAATGCAGAGCGGACATTCATACAGATGGACTCTCCTCTATAATGAGTACGTGCCTTTCACAATCAGGCTTTCTCCTCGTCCTTGCCAGCAAAGAACTGGGGCACATAGCCGGAATCAACAGAACCGATGGTCGTGCCTTCCTCATCCTCGTTCAGCGGCATATCGCCGGTGTTGCGGACAATGTAGGACTCCGGGTTTGCAGAGGGTTTGAGCTTGAAGCTCACCTTCTTCTTCGGCAGTGTAATCTTCTTTTCACTGAAGGGCACAGCCTGGGGCATTGCGCCACTGACAGATTCACCATACGACTCCGGCAGCTCGTCTGTAAACATGTCAGGCTCTGTCAGAACGGGTTCATCATCTTCATCAAATGAAGGCAGAGGAGCAGGCTCCAGCCCGGCGGCGCGCTGGCGCTCGTGTATCATTTGCAGCTGCTCACGCAATGCAGACAACAAGTCACCATTGCCCAGAATATCTGTCACGTCAGAATCCTCCTCCTCAGCACTGCTGGTGGGCAGGCTGGCCAGGAAATCCTCAAATGCGGAAAGATTCGTGGTGCTGCGGAACATGCCGTTGAGAATCTCGTAGTCGATATTCTGCATCAGGCTTTCAAAGATGCTGTATGCCTCACGCTTGTACTCAACGAGCGGATCGCGCTGCCCCTGGGCACGCAGGCGCACACCCTCGCGCAGTGCATCCATATCCGTGAGGTGCTTCTGCCAGAGCTTATCAATAGCCTGCAGCATAATGGAACGCTCCATCTGGTCGATGCGGTCCGGACGCTCACCAGCCACCTTCTTCTCGTACATCTCCTTCACGCGGGCAATGATATGCTCTGCCACCTCGGCAGGAGTCTTACCCTGCAGGTCAGATTCCTTCTCGCTCCACCCCATCGGGAAGGTGGAATTGATCCACTGCAGCAAGTCTGTGTAACGGAATGCGCCGGTATCGTCCTCATTGAGGTACAGGTCACACTTGTTGTGAGTGCCATTCACCAGACACTCGTAGAGCATCTCGCGCGGCACCTCGCACAAGAGGGCATCATTGCGCATGGAATACACAATCATACGCTGCTGGTTCATGACATCATCATAATCCAGCACATGCTTGCGCCACATGTAGTTACGCTGCTCCACGCGTTTCTGGGCTCCTTCAATGATGCGGTTCATGAGGGCATTCTCAACAGCCTCACCCTCCTGCATGCCAAAGCGGTCCATCATCTTGGTCATGCGCTCGCTGCCACCGAAGTTGCGCATCAGGTCATCCTCGAAAGACAGGAAGAACTGGGAACCACCGGGGTCGCCCTGGCGGGAGCATCGGCCACGCAGCTGACGGTCAATGCGGCGGGATTCGTAACGCTCTGTACCAAGCACAAACAACCCGCCGAGTTCTGCTACACCTTCACCCAGCTTAATATCGGTACCGCGACCTGCCATATTGGTGGAGACTGTCACAGCACCGCGCTGCCCGGCGCGTGCCACGATTTCGGCTTCACGCTGGTGGTTCTTGGCATTCAGCACCTCATGCGGCACCTTGGCAAAGCTCAGCATGCGGGAAAGCGTTTCGGAAGCCTCCACGCTGGCGGTACCCACCAGCACAGGCTGCCCCTTCTTATGAAGTTCCACAATCTTACCCACCACGGCGTTGTACTTCTCACGGCGGCTGCGGAAAATCAAGTCGTTCTGATCTTCACGGATGCAGGGACGGTTCGTCGGAATCGGCAGAACGTCCAGCTTGTAAATATCATGGAATTCAGCGGCTTCAGTCTCAGCCGTACCGGTCATACCAGCCAGGCGGCTGTACAGGCGGAAGTAGTTCTGGATGGTGATGGTGGCGTATGTCATGTTCTCCGCCTCCACTTCAACACCTTCCTTGGCTTCAACGGCCTGGTGCAGACCTTCGCTCCAACGGCGGCCCGGCATCTCGCGCCCCGTATTCTGGTCAATGATGACGATTTTGTTATCCTTCACCACATACTCCACGTCCTTTTCGTAAATGGCATAGGCCTTCAGGAGCTGGCTGGTCGTGTGCAGACGCACACCCGTTTCATCCAAGCGCTTCATCAGCGCCGTCTTGCGGGCTTCCTTCTCGCGTTCGCTCAGTTTTTCATCCTCATCAATGTTCACGAACTCGGTACCGATATCCGGCAACACAAAGTTCTCCGGATGCCCGGGGCTGATGACCTCGCGCCCCATTTCCATGAGGTCGGCATCATGCGTTTTCTCATCAATGGTGTAATAAAGTTCCTCCTTGAGCTTGAAGAGTTCAATCTTACGCGGATCCTGGTAGAGGAAGAGCTCATATTTCTCCACCATGCGGCGGTATTCCGGGTCCTGCTGAGAACGCATGAACGCACGGTTGCGGGGCTGCCCCAGCTTCACCTTGAACAAGCAGCGGCCTGCGCGGTCAGTATCACCGGCCTTGGCGTATTCGATTGCCTTTTCCATGAGCCCGTTGCAAAGCTCGACCTGCTTGCGCACCACTTTCTCAATAAGCGGCTTGAGGGTATCGTACTGCTGCTCATGCTCCACCACAGCCGGACCGGAAATGATAAGCGGCGTGCGGGCTTCATCAATGAGGATGGAGTCCACCTCGTCGATAATGGCAAAGTAGTGCCCGCGCTGCACCTGGGCATCCTTGCTGGAAGCCATACCATTATCACGCAGGTAGTCGAAACCGAATTCTGCATTGGTACCGTAGGTAATGTCCTGCGCATACTGGCGGCGGCGCAGGTCGCTGGGCATCATGCTCTGAATGCAGCCGATGGTGAGCCCCAGGAAGGAGAACAGGGCACCCATCCACATGGAGTCACGGCGGGCCAGGTAGTCATTCACCGTCACGACATGAACACCCATGCCGGTAAGGGCATTCAGGTACACCGGCAGAGTAGCCACGAGGGTCTTGCCTTCACCCGTCGCCATTTCCGCAATGAACCCGCGATGCAGGGCAATACCACCAATGAGCTGCACATCAAAATGCACCATGTCCCACTTGATGGGCGTGCCGCACACATCCACCATCTGACCGCACATCATACGGGCACCGCATTTCACCACGGCAAAAGCCTCCGGCAGAATCGTCTCCAGATACTTGGCACGCAACTTGGCAAACTTCGGCTCAATTTCAGCAAGTGCCTTCTTACCCACCTCAATGGATTCCGCAGTAGCTTCCACGCGGGGCAGTTTCGGGAACTCAGGAGCCAGAGCGGCAAAACGCTCATTCAGCTGGGCTGCATACTGTTCCAGCTGCTCGGGGGAAGACGCCAGAATCACACCACGAGTAGGTAAATCCATGGGGGTGAACCGGTGCAGGTGGGTCTGCCACTCGCGGGTCTTTCCAACCAGGAACTCACGGTCCTTCCCTTCCCAGGATTTCTCCAAATCCAGAATCCGGCGCACCACCGGCTTGAGCTTACGCACTTCACGCTGGTTCTTGGAACCCACGATTTTATTCAGAATCCACTTAATCATATCAGAAAACTTTCAGAAAATACCAGATGACAGTCCACCACGCCCGCGCACGCGCCGGGCGGTTCGCGATTGTAGCATACACGCAAATCTTTGGCAAGCCAATGTCTACCTGCAAAGCAAATATGACTCAATCTTTAGAAATGCTTTCCATTTCTCCACTCCGGTAGCTGGACCAGATGTAGCGGGTAAACAAAACCTTTATGGAAGCAGTGAGCGGCACAGCAAGCAGCGCGCCTACAACACCACCTATGACAAAACTCCAGAACAGCACGGAGAACATGATGGTGAGGTCGTGCATCTTTACCCGGCTGCCTAGAATGCGAGGCTGAAGCACCCAGCCGTCGAACTGACTCACACAGGCAAATATGGCACTCACAATGACCACATGACTCACATCATGCCAGGTGAACCAGGCAATGAGCACTGCGGGAATCCAGGTGCCGATCATCCCCAGGTAGGGAATCACGCCCAGCAGCGCAGCCGCGGCTGCAATCGTCACCGCGTACGGCAACCCCATAATCTTGAGCGCAATGGCAAGAATAACGCCATCTATCACGCTCACCAGCATCTGACCGCGCACAAAGGAAATGATGTAATTGTTGATTTCCTGAAGCGTATCCACCACCTCCTCACGGAAGGCGGAACGGCGAATCGGCAGCACGGTGTGCCAGTTTTTCTCAATACTGGTGCTTTCCAGCAGGAAATAGAACAGAAACACCGGCACCATGATAGCCCCGATGAATGCCATGGACACACCAGAAAGCGCACGGGTTCCGGCCGTAAGCCAGGCAAGCGCCTTCTCTGTAAGATACGATGAATTGAAACTCAGAATGGCTATCAACTTCCCTTCATAGCTTGTTTCCTGAGAAAGGTTCTCATAATCCTCCAACGGAAGTTCAGACGCACGGGCATCCTTGAGCATCTTACCGTACAGCATATCAACCCCCTTCTGCAACAGGCGGTTTTCTGCCAGCTGGGCCTTGCCTCCCTCCACCACACTGACCAGAATCTGCTCACGCTTGGAAATCAGCTCCCCGGTCTGATTCACCAGCGGCGGCACTATCGTGAACCCCAGCCCCACCAGCATCACAGCGGCAATTGTCATCACCGAAACAACAGCCCAGACCCGCTTCGAAATTCGCTTCTGCACCAAGGCAACACAGGGAGAAAGAATGTAAGCCAGGAAGCCTGCTATCACCACAGGCAGAAGCACCGGCTCCAACGCCACAAACAACGCCCCGAGCCCGAATAACAGACCACAGACCAGGCAAGCCACCACGGCCAGCGCTATACCAGTAAGCGCAGCCCAGCATATCTTCCGCTGAAAAATTGTAGGCACGTCCTTATCTTGAACCTTCATACATGCAGCATACTCCTGTTCCTCCTTACAGTCAATGCCAAAAAGGTTCAAAAATAACACACCTTATCCCCCACACGTGTCCCAAAGATTTTGTAGAGAATAGAAACATCAATGACATTTTCGAAGAAGCCCCCCTCATCTCGATAAATTGATGTTTATCGGGCTGAAAGCCCGAGGAATTTTGAGCCCTCGGAGAGGGCGACACAATAATAGCCCAGGGCGTGAGCCCTGGGTATGGTGTAGTAATAAGACCGGAACCCCGCCAGCTGGCGGGGTGGCAGATTCGCATGAGCGTTCCGTTTATGTTAAGCATTGATTATTTGCATATCAACGCGCATCCATATCTACCAC
>JAZRJB010000091.1:0-19670 GCA_045645565.1 Akkermansia sp.
CTTGCCGAAGACATCGGCCACGGCGCAGCCTACGCCCATTTCGGCGCACATGGCCTTTACCTCAGCGGTTTCCTCCTCGGTATCCGTAGCGGCAAAGAGGTTGATGGCCACGGTGACGGGGCGCTTGTAGAGGCGGGCGCTTTCGTTGTGGGCAGCCAGGTTCACGAGGCCGCGGCGCACAGCCTCGGCGTTCGGGGTTTCCAGGTCGGTCTTGGCCACGCCGCCGTGCATCTTGAGAGCGCGGATGGTGGCCACGATGACGATGGCATCCGGGGAGAGGCCGCTCTGGCGGCACTTGATATCCAGGAACTTCTCGGCACCCAGGTCAAAGGCGAAACCGGCTTCGGTCACGGCGTAGTCGGCGCAGGAAAGGGCCATCTTGGTGGCGATGACGGAGTTGCAACCGTGGGCAATGTTGGCAAAGGGACCGCCGTGTACAAAGGGGGGCACGCCTTCCAGGCTCTGCACAAGGTTGGGGTTCACGGCTTCCTTCAGGATTGCCAGCAGGGCATCGGTCACGCCGAGTTCGCGGGCATACACGGCTTCATCATCGGCGGTGAAACCGATGACCATGTTGTCCAGGCGGCGGCGCAGGTCATCGCGGTCCTCAGCCAGGCAGAAGCAGGCCATGATTTCGGAGGCGGGGGTGATGTTGAAGCCGTCCTCGCGAGGTACGCCGTTCTTGTTCAGGCCTACCACAATCTGGCGCAGGGCGCGGTCGTTCATGTCCATCACGCGCTTCCAGGTCACCTTGTTCTGGTCGAGGCGGGTGGTCTTGTAGAAGAGGGCGTTGTCGATCACAGCGGCCAGCAGGTTGTTGGCGGCGGTGATGGCGGGGAAATCGCCGGTGAAACCGAGGTTGATGCTCTCACCCGGGGTGATGCTGGAAGCACCGCCACCCGTGGCGCCACCCTTGCGGCCGAATACCGGGCCCATGGAGGGCTCACGCACGGCAAGGCACACCTTCTGGCCCACAGCCTGCAGTCCCTGTGCCAGACCAATGGAAACCGTGGTCTTGCCCTCGCCGGCGGGGGTGGGGGTGAGTGCGCTCACCAGAATCAGGCGGGCGCGCTTGCGGTCCTGCTTCAGAACCTCCAGGCTCACCTTGGCCTTGTCGTAGCCGTAGGGAATCACATACTTCTCATCCAGCCCAAGCTTGGCTGCCATCTGTGCAGTGAAAGACATATCTGCCATGGCGGTATTTTAACATATTCATCCCCACATAGCAAGCCTATATTCCGAGAGATGAAATGGAGTCATCTGCTGAAAATTAGGGCCATATATCTTCTGCCAGGATGTATCGCTGTCTATGGCTGCGATACCTTTGAAAAAAGGAACTCCCGATTACATGCGCCTTGGGTGACGGGTCTGCCATCCTGAGCTTCGATGAATCCCGTTTTTCCGAATAAAAACGAACATTCGCGTAAGTTTCGTGCAATTTCACCCCCATATTCGCGTAAGTTTCGTGCATTTTCATCTCCATATTCGCGTAAGTTTCGTGCATTTTTCTTGATTTATCATTAAAAATCAGTAGAATAACGCTATATTAAGCCCACCATGAAAAGGAGACTCGAACAAGACCTGAAAAAATGGAAAGATAATCCGATGAGGAAACCGCTTCTCCTCCTCGGAGCCCGACAGGTTGGCAAGACATGGCTGATGCGTCATTTCGGCGATGAAAACTACAAAGATGTGGTATACATCCGCTTCGATCGAAACGAACGCATGCGGCGTATATTTGAAACGAGTAACTACGACATGAAGGAGCTGTTACTGCTGATGCAGGCAGAAACCAATATCAACATCAAGCCCGGAGATACCCTCATCATTCTGGATGAAATCCAAGACTGTCCGGCTGCCCTGACCTCACTGAAATACTTTTGCGAAGATCTGCCGGATTACCATGTCATGGCTGCGGGATCTCTGCTTGGGGTGAAACAACACCACGGTACAGGATTTCCGGTAGGAAAAGTCAACACAATGACTCTCTATCCCCTGACGTTCCGTGAATTCATGACCGCTCTGGAGCACCCACATGATATAGATTTCATTGAACTTCAGAAATGGGAAAGCGTAAAACTTATATCCGACAGACTCACGCATCTGTTAAAGCTGTACTACTATATCGGTGGCATGCCCGAAGTGGTGAATACGTATCTACAGACCAAGGATTTCAGCGCTGTTCGTTCTGCACAGAATGAGATACTTTCCAACTATGCCAATGATTTCAGCAAGCATGTTCCTGCCATGCTGGCAGCAAAATTATCCCTGCTGTGGGAATCAATACCACACCAGCTCGCAAAGGAAAACAAGCGATTTATCTACAAAGAAGTAGACAATAAAATGAGAGCAAGAGATCTGGAAAGCGCCATGGATTGGCTCTTCCGGGCCGGTCTCATTTACAGGGTTGACCGGATTAATGAACCCTCTCTTCCCATAGGTGCATATCGAGACGGTGCTTTCAAACTGTATTTTCTGGATGTCGGATTACTCGGCGCTAAATGCGAACTGGAAGTATCAACAATTCTGGAAAAAAATGCCATTTTCAAGGAATTCAAGGGAGCACTCACAGAGCAGTTTGTCCAGCAGGAACTCCGGGCAGAATCTCAGATATCCCCCCATTACTGGCAATCGGACACCTTCCGGGCAGAAGTCGATTTCGTCATTCAAACTTCAATGAATGTTGTGCCCATTGAAGTGAAAGCAGAACACAACACAAAGGCCAAAAGCCTGTTGAATTACTGCAGAAAATACAAGCCGGTTCTTGCAGTCAGAATCTCAATGAATGATTTCTCCGAGAATAATCTGGAAACCAGCGAAACAACAAATACCACCCTGCTGGATATACCTCTCTATGCCACTTTCATGCTGCTTCCCATCTGCAGGGAAGCTCTACTGAAGTAACATTACCACTAAATGTTACCTCATGCCTGCTGCGCTTTTTCCAGCGCCTCGCGGAAATCGGGGCGCATGTAGTAGATGCCACGGGTGATGCGTTCGTGGCGGTGAGGGCCGTCTTCCCATTCGTCGAAGATGTAGGAACTCAGGCCGTCCCGGTAGTCAATGCGCCGGGCTTTGGTCAGGATTTCAATCGGCCACTGGCGAACGCGGCTAGTGAACACACGGGCCTTAATGATGCGGCGGTTGGTAAGCACATAGCTGGTATGGCGCAGCATGTAGCCCCGCAGCGGCGGAACCACCAGCAGGAGAACCGCCAGCAGCAACACTATTTCCTTCGGGAAGGCAGCGGTCAGAAACATGGCCCATTCCGGCAGCGGAATGCCGGGGGCACCAAGGTAAAACCACACGGCCAGCCCCAGCAGAATGAGCCCCGGCAGTATGCGGGCGAGAAACACCCCGCGAAAAAACACCAGCCGCGGACTGCCGGTCCACACTATCTGTTCGCCTTCTTGCAAATTCTGCTGCACCCAAGCGTGTAATCCTGCCTTATCCATATCATCAATGTAGCACAGCGGCTGAGTAACACAAGTAAATTTGGCTGCTGAGGGGGATATAACATGATTTTTTTGGCGGAAGAATAGGCTGCAAGGCTGCAAAATGCAATGATTTTTCCCGTATAGGGTTATTTTTGGGGCTAAAGGGTTGCCAAGTGGAAGAATCTTTGCTAAACTGACCGCAGCGACGGTGTAGACACCGGCGCTGTGTACTTTATTATTTACCCCCTCATGAGCCTTCCTTTTTTCAGCAAACTGCGTAACAAGAAAGCCTACATGCGCATTGTGGAAACCGAACTGCAGAAAGTCCGGGAAACCATAGACGCACAAACCGGGCATTTTTCTCCATACATGAGGGAATACATGCAGCAGGTATGCAAGGGAAAAGGCAAGATGATCCGCCCGGGGCTGGTGCTGCTCACAGCAGCTGCTACCGGTGGCATTAAGGAGGAACACACCACCTTTGCTGCTATGCTGGAAATGCTGCACATGGCATCCCTGGTGCATGATGATGTGCTGGATAAGGCAGAGACCCGCCGCGACCAGCCCACTCCGAATGCGCTGTGGGGCAATGAGCTGGCTGTGCTGCTGGGTGATTCCATGCTGGCGCAGGCTATGGTGATGGGTGCAGAGATTGGTGATTCACGCTTCATCCGCCGCATGGCCCTGGGGGTGCGCGATTTGTGCGAGGGCGAGGTGGAACAGTCTACCCGCCTGTGGGATATCGACATGAGCCGCGCGGATTACTACGAGCTTATCCGCAAGAAGACCGCCACGCTCTTCGCCATGGCCATGGCTGGTGCAGCTTTCCTGCAAGGGCTTGATGATGAGATGATTGAGCAGCTAAACCGCATGGGCACGCTGCTGGGTATCTCTTACCAGATTTATGATGACTGCCTGGACCTGACCGGGAGCGATGAAAGCGCCGGCAAGACACTGGGTACGGATAACGAAAAGGGCAAGCTGACCCTCCCGGTGTTCTTCCTGATGGAATCCACCTGTGATGATGATGTGGCTGCCTACACCCGCAGCTGCGTGGAGAAGCACGAGGAGATTGATTACTCCCGCCTGCGCAATACTGAGGCCTTTGCAGAGGCTATCCGCTTGTCGGTGGAGGAAGGTCTTTCCCGCAACGAAGAAGCCCGCGAGGTACTGTGGATGCTGCCGGAATCTCCCGCCCGCGAGGCGCTGGCCGAAATGACCTACCGCCTGGATGAAATGCTGCGCGAGTGCTGCGTTGGTTAATTCCCTCCTTCCCCTCTCCCCATCCCCCGCATGATACGCCCGGACAAGATGGTGCCCCAGGAAGCGGATATCTCCACGAGAATCTGGGCAGATATCTACGCCGCCGCTGAATCCGCCGCTGAGCAGGAGCCGAAACTCACCGGCCTGCTGGATGATGTGGTGCTGAGCCGCAACAAGCTGGCCACGGCGGTTTCGGTGCGTCTGGCGCGCAAGCTTTCCCGCCGTGATATTGGGCGCGATGACCTGGAGCCGCTCATCCGCTCCCTGTTCAAGAGCGACCCCATGGTGGTGGAGATGATGGCAGCAGACCTGAAGGCAGTGGTGGAGAGAGACGCCGCCTGTCACAACGCGCTGGAGCCGCTCATGTTCTTCAAGGGTTTCCATGCCCTGGCTACCTACCGCCTGGCGCATATTCTGTGGAAACAGAAGCGCTACATGCTGGCGCTGCTGTTCCAGAGCGTGGGCAGTGAGGTATTCGGCATTGATATTCACCCGGCGGCCCGCATTGGCTGCGGGGTGCTGCTGGACCACGGCACCGGCTTCGTTGTGGGTGAAACCGCCATTATTGAGAATGATGTATCCCTCTTCCACGAGGTGACCCTGGGCGGTACCGGCAAGGAAAAGGGAGATGCCCGCCACCCGGTGGTGCGCAGCGGTGTGCTGATTGGCGCTGGCGCCAAGGTGCTGGGGCGTGTGGAGGTGGGCGAATGCGCCAAGGTGGCAGCATCCTCCGTGGTGCTTTCCGATGTGCGCCCGCACACCACAGTAGCCGGTATTCCGGCGGTGGAAGTGGGCACTGCCGTGGGTGAACCCGCCCTCTTTATGCAGCATTGCCTGAGCTGAGTTTAAAAGTGATATGATAACGGAACTGGACATCCACCTGCCGCTGGCCCGCGCGCTGCGCGAGGACGCCCGCCGCAAGGCTGCTGCGCAGAAATTGCAGATTTCTCCCTACCGCATCACCGGCATGCGGTTGATTAAGGAAAGCATTGATGCCCGCCGCCGCCCCATCTGCAAGCAGCTGCGCCTGCTCGTGGGTGTGGATGAGGAACTCCCCCCTGCTTCCCTGCCGGAACGCCACTACGCCCCGGTGGCAGCAGAGGCTAAGAAGGTTATCATTGTAGGCAGCGGTCCCGGTGGTTTGTTTGCCGCCCTGCGCTGCATTGAGCTGGGCATGCGCCCGGTAGTGCTGGAACGCGGCAAGGATGTCTCTGCCCGCCGTTTTGATTTGCAGCCCATCAACTGCCAGGGTTATGTGGTGGAGGATTCCAACTATTGCTTTGGTGAGGGCGGTGCCGGCACTTTCTCCGATGGCAAGCTGTTCACCCGCGCCACAAAACGCGGACCTGTCATGGAGATTTATGAAACCTTTGTGGCCCACGGTGCTGCCCCGGAGATTCTGACCGATGCGCACCCGCATATCGGCTCCAACCGTCTGCCGAATATCATCAAGGCCATGCGCGGCAGCATCATTGCCGCCGGTGGCGAGGTGCATTTCCAGACCCGCGTGAACGGCCTGCTGAAGAGCGCAGACGGCAAGCGTCTGCTGGGTGTGCGCACATCGGATGGCCGCGAATTCACCGGCGATGCCGTCATCCTGGCCACCGGTCACAGTGCGCGTGATGTATACCGCATGCTGCACGAAGAAGGCGTGCGCCTGGAGCGCAAGCCCTTTGCCGTGGGTGTGCGTATTGAGCACCCGCAGAGCCTCATTGACACCGCACAGTACCACCTGCGCCCGGGTCAGGAACGCCCGGAGGGATTGCCTGCCGCCCGCTACGCCCTGGCCACCAAGATTCAGGACCGCGGTGTGCACTCCTTCTGCATGTGCCCGGGCGGGTTCATTGTGCCCTCCGCCACAGAAAATGATGAGGTTGTGGTGAATGGCATGTCACTCTCCCGCCGCAACTCCCCCTTTGCCAACAGCGGCTTTGTGGTAACCGTGGAACCGGAAGATACCGATGCCTTCCTGGCAGAACACGGCGTGCTTTCCGGCATTGCGTACCAGAAAGCCCTGGAAATTGCCACCAGCCAGGCCGGCGGCGGCATGCAGAAAGCCCCTGCCCAGCGTGTGGTGGATTTCCTGGCCGGCCGCGTCTCCCAGACCCTGCCGAAAACCACCTACCACCCCGGCATCACCTCCTGGGATCTGAACGCCCTGCTCCCGCAGAGTGTCTGCTGGCGTATGCGCGAAGGTCTGCAATTCTTCAACCGCAAGCTGCGCGGCTTCGCCGGGGAGGATGCCCTCCTCATCGGCTGCGAAACCCGCACCAGCTCACCCGTGCGCATTCCCCGCGCAGATGAAACCCTGCAGCACCCCGACCTCACCGGTCTCTTCCCCTGCGGCGAAGGCGCTGGCTACGCCGGCGGCATCGTCTCCGCTGCCCTGGACGGCCGCCGCTGCGCTGAGGCCGCTGCCACCTACGTCCGCGCCTGAAGGGCGCGGATATCATTCCCAGCAGTCGCAAGTTCAAAAAACTAATTCTGCAGTCTCCGGGAGTATTCTCCTAATAACTTTGTACATCCTGCTCACGAAAGGATATACAAGACCCTGCATGCCACCTGCTAAGGCATCACAATGCTGAATTGATACCACCCTGCAGAATCATGAAACCCGCGCCATGGGAAAACGGCGCCTACTGGTAATTTAGCCGATAGCGGCTAAAAATAGCTGTGCGCTGCAGAGAAAACTGCCACCCCAGACTTCAAAAGAATAAAAGGATTACGCCCAGGGGTTTGCCAGATAAGTACGCATGCGCGCGGTGTATGCGTGCATTTCGGTAGCGTCATTTTCGAGAGCTTCGCGTGTGGTGGCATCCAGGACGAGCGCATCGGCATGCTGCAAAAGAAAGGCGTTGACGCGGGCAGGTTCAGCCATGGTATCAAGAGCAGATTCTGCGTGCCGTTGGCGCGTAGTACCCCACTGGCTGCCAGCGGTAGACACATGCCAGCAGATATTCTTTACAAACGCGGGGCGGCGTTTGAAGTACCAGGACAGAGCCTCGGATGCTGTGAGGGTGCGTTCCATGTGCTGAGCATCTTAGCATGCTGGTAAGTTGTGCGGCAAGATAATTTCAGCGAAACATTATGGAAAGGGCTTTTTACCGCAGGAAATAAGGTATTTGTGTGATTTAGGATGGGGGTCCACGCAGTATTTTGGGGTTGAGCTTTTTTGGCGAATGTGATAAAAGAAAAGCATGGAACGACAGGATAATCGCGGGGTGGATGAAATGCGCCCGCTGGAGTTTGTGTTGGGCGTGGCGCCGAATGCCACGGCTTCTGTGCTTTCTTGCTTCGGCAACACGCGCGTGATTTGCGCGGTGACGATTGAGGAGGATGTGCCGCGCTGGATGAAGCTGCAGCACGTGCCCGGTGGCTGGCTGACGGCTGAGTACTCCATGCTCCCCTACTCTACGCTGGACCGCAAGAAGCGCGATTCCGGCGGTAAGGTAGATGGCCGCTCAGTGGAGATTCGGCGCCTCATCGGCCGCTCTCTGCGCGCGGTGGTGGACCTGGAGGCGCTGGGCGCCCGCACGATATGCATCGATTGCGATGTGCTGCAGGCCGATGGCGGCACGCGCACGGCCAGTATCACGGGTGCTGCCGTGGCGCTGCAGATTGCGCTCAATAAGCTGGTGGCTACCGGCGCGCTGGAAAAGAACCCCATGAAACAGCTTGTCTCTGCTATTTCTGTGGGCAAGCTCCAGGGTACCCCCCTGCTCGACCTCTGCTATGTGGAGGACCGCGATGCCGAGGTTGATATGAATGTGGTCATGACGGAGCGCGGCGAGTATGTGGAGGTTCAGGGCAGCGGCGAGGAGGCCGTGTTCACCGCCGAAGAAATGGCCCAGATGCTCGCGCTCGCGGCCAAGGGTGCTGCTACCATTACTGCCGCTCAGAAGGCTGCTGTTGCCCGTGCAGATGCCCCCAGCGACTCAGATTTTAACTCTCTGCGCGATTTTTTTGCAAAAAAATAAAAAATCGTTGTAGATTTTTCAATAAAGCACCGTTCCTACATGTGAGGAACGGTGCTTTCTGCATCATAACTTCCAAAAAATCCAATTTAAAAAGAAAGATACATCACCATGAAGAAATCCCTGTTGATTGCTCTGTTCGCTGTTATGCCCATCATGGCCCAGGAGTGCCCCCAGAAGCCCTGCTGCGCCCCGCAGAAGCCCTGCTGCATGAAGATGCACCGCGGTCATCATCCTCAGCTCACCGAGGAGCAGAAAGCCGAAATGAAGGCCAAGTTCGAAGCTAAGAAGGCTGAGATGAAAGCCAAGTTCATGGAGAAGTTCGACACCGACAAGGACGGTCAGATCTCCGACGCCGAGAAAGAAGCCATCAAGGCTCAGTTCGAAGCCAAGAAGGCTGAGATGAAGGCCAAGTTCATGGAGAAGTTCGACACCGATAAGGACGGCCAGCTCTCCGACGCTGAGAAGGAAGCCGCCAAGGCCGAATTCAAGAAGAACGCTCCCAAGTTCCACAAGCGCGGCCCGAAGGGTCCCCGCTGCTGCGGTAAGAAGGGTCCCCGTCCCCAGCTGACGGAGGAGCAGAAGGCTGAGATGAAGGCCAAGTTCATGGAGAAGTTCGACACCGACAAGGATGGTCAGATCTCCGACGCTGAGAAGGAAGCCATCAAGGCCGAATTCAAAAAGAACGCTCCCAAGTTCCACAAGCGCGGCCCGAAGGGTCCCCGTCGCTGCGGCGCTCCTAAGTGCGAGCAGAAGTAAACATCTTTGCCGTAGAATTACGGTACAAGCATAGAGACGCTGGCCACCGCCCGGAATTTTCGGGCGGTGGTTCAGTCTTTAGGCAGAGAGATATTTTTATGAAAATCCCCCTGCACCTTAACTAAGGAACAGGGGGTAAATCTGGAAAGCGTGGAAAGCAGACTAATCGTTGCGGATTTTGAGTTTTTCCACGTATTTTGCAATCATATCGACCTCAATATCAACAATGGTACCCGGAGTATAGCAGTGCATGATGGTGCGCTCCCAGGTGTGCGGCGTAATCCAGAATTCCAGCTCATCCGGTCCGGTGATACTGGCCACGGTGAGGGAGACGCCATCAATGGCTATACTACCTTTATCGATGACGTAGCGCATGTATTGCTGGGGAATGGCAATGCGGACCATGTGGTCCTGCCCTACGGGCGTGATGCTGGTGACAGTGCCGGTGGTATCCACATGCCCCATGACAAAATGCCCGCCAAAGCGCCCATTGCCCCCCATGGCGCGCTCCAGATTGCAGAGAGAACCGACCTGGAGCTGCCCCAGGCTTGTTACGCGCATTGTCTGCGTGAGGAGGTCAAATTCGACACGGTTGCCCTCAATCTTATCAACGGTGAGGCAACAGCCATTCACCGCCACGGAATCCCCCAGGGCTAATTCAGCCGCAAAGGGGATTTCCACCGCATAACGCGCCCCGGATGCTACCGGTGTGCGTTCCAGCACCATGCCGGTGCATTCCACGAGTCCTGTGAACATAATTAATCGCCGAAGTAGATGAAGTTATACAGGCAGAAGATGATGAAGGTCGGCAAAGCAGCCCAGAGGAACAGCTGCAGGGCGCTGATGCCGTCCTTGAAGTATTTGCCCAGAATGGCCTGACCAGCGGGGTTGGGCGCGTTGGCAATGACCGTAAGACCACCACCAGTGACAGCACCGGCTACGATGGCATAGCGGATATGCTCCGGCAAATTGGGAACTGTGCTGGAAAGGAAGGTGACAGAGGCGTTATCATTAAATGCCGTAAGGATGCTGGCGAGCCCCATGGTTGCCGTGGCGCCCAGATCTGCGAGAGCTTGCAGCACCGGCTGCATCCACCAGCCCTGGACACCGCCCAGAATGAGCAGTCCTGCAAGGAAGAATGCTACCAGCAGAGGTACTTTGATGGAGAAAGCATTCTGATACTGCGGGGTGGCCATGGTAAAGCCCAGGAAGAAAAGGAAACCACCTACGAAGATAGCCGGATGGTGGGCAAAATACACTGTCCAGACCAGGAAGAAGATGGATACACCGTATACCCAGACAGGGATGACGTCCTGGCGGTCTTCCCAGGAGGTGGGCACTCCGCTGTCGAACGCGCTGTTGATGCGCTGTACCTCTGCCAAGCGCTTGAATTCCTTGGCAAAGACGAAGAAATAGATGACGTTGGAAATGATGATTCCCAGAATGGCTTTCCAACCAAAATGCACGAACATGTGGCCCATGTCCCAATTCCACTTACCGGCCACCATCACGATGGGCGGAGCCGCAAAGTGCGTGAGGGTGCCGCCCACGGATACGTTTACAAAGAGAAGGGCCAGGGTTGCATAGCAGAGCGACGGAGCAGGCTTGAGATGATAGAATTTCTTGGCCAGCAGAATGGCTGCCAGAGTCATTGCAGCAGGTTCTGTGATGAACGACCCCAGCAGAGGCGCAATGCAAAGCACAGAAAGCCACCAGGAGGCCGGTGTTCCACCACCGATGCTGGCGCCGAATTTCAGCGTATTCTCAGCCAGGCGGTAAATGGGGCGGGAGGAGGCAATCACCATGATGACTGCTACAAAAAGCGGTTCTGTGAAGCTGGTATCGCGGTCAATGTAGCGCAGGAAGTCATCCATGCTGTAATAGTGCTGGCACACCAGGGCAAAGGGGATAATCCAAAGACCGAAGACCACTTCTACTTCACCGAGGAAATGGCAGAGGGTGCTGCCGAAGGAGACCGGCATACGCTGTTCCGGGTGCAGAATGCGGAATTTTTCCTCACGCAGTTTCTGCTTGTGGGCCTTTTCCATCTGGTGCGCCCATTTCTGGAACATCGGGGCCATGAATGTGTGCAGAATGGCCAGCAGGAAGATGATGGAGGCCGCGAGGTTGAAGTTATCCACCTTGACGCGATGCACCAGTTTATCCCACAATCCCATGCCTTCCTCGGCCTTGGCATAGATCTGCAGCGGAATGGGGAAGCGGCTGTACTGCAGCTTGCCATCTGTATAATGGTGAGTCCAGGCTGGCAGCACGCCTTCCGGATCTGCATGGTATACTGTTTTTCCGCATTCCGGGCAGGGTTTGTGTGCCATGGGCAATGCGAACTTGACCTTCATGGCGGCATGTTCCAGAACGGTGTGCCCGTCGTAAGCATGATGCTCCTGGGCAAGATATGTCTTCAGCGATTCCAGGCTCATGGATTCAGCCGCAATCAAGAGGGCATTCGTTGCATGCGGGCAGAGTTTCAATTCCTTGACCAGTGCTTCCTTTGCCTGCGCTTCTGCGCGGAGTTCCTCAACCGTCATGACGGTTGCAGATTCCGCCATATCACATGAGTGTTGAGCCGGCGGAGGCACCACAGGCATGACTTCTTCCTGTGCGCGAATATTCCCCAGTAACGCCAGGCAGCTTAATATAACCGTTGTTACAGACCACATACGCATAATTTCACGAAAAGCTTTCAGCACCATACTATCACATGATTATCTGAATTGGCGAGCAAAAAGTGAACGTCAACGACGCTTACGTGCCAAATTCAATAATTTTTCATAAGCTCGTTTCTCACCGCGTGCTGATGCTTTGCGATACCAGTAGGCAGCAAGTTCGGCGCTGATGGGGGCTCCTGTGCCGTTTTCAAAACATTCACCCAATTTAAGCGCAGCGGCCGCATGCCCCGCCAGGGCAGCACGCTCCAGACAGCTGCAACCGCCGGAGGGGTCCCTGGGGCAGCCAAGGCCCTTCAGGTAGCACTTACCCAGCCAATAGAGAGCATCTGTACTGCCGGCGCGGGCTGCGGTATCAAACCACTCCACGGCTTCTTCAAAATTGCGCCCTTCTCCGCGCCCGCGGATGAGTTTCTTGGCAAGGTTCACACAGGCGGAAATATCACCTGATGCAGCCTGGACTCTCAGCTCGGTTGTCATGTGAAAAGTTAAAATTCCTTCTTACTGAAAATCCACGTGGAAACCAGCAGATGCAGCAGCATATACCCCACTGCAATGAGTGCCAGCCCACCAAGGAGCGACCAGCTCAGTTCTGCCCCGGCAGAGGCTGTATCTGCCACGGTGAATAATCCGAAATCCGGCAGGATGATGCTGCAGATTTGCTCTGCCCAGCGCATGGCGGCCGTGGTCCCCTGCCCTCCTGCCAGCGCGGCAAACAGGGTTTCCTGAAACATGCCGATGAAATAGGCACCGAGTCCGAATATGATGCTGACTATCGTGCCGCTGGTAAAACAGGATATCATCAATGTAAGGGTGGTCAGCACGCTGTAACCCAGCAGGGTTGCCAGTATGCCCCGCTGGGTATCTGCTGTATTCCCTGCTGCTCTGACCTGCTCCAGATATGGTGCCATTTCTGCAAGGCTGTATCCGTTCGCCGCCAGGGCGTCGCTCAATTCGGCACTGATGGTGGCCGTCCGCTGCGCCAGCAACAGGCTCATCACCCCATCCAGCATGCCTACCATAAGCACCAGCAGCACGAGTACACCTACCGCCTTGCCAGCAAGATAATCAAAACGCGGAACTGGCTTGCAGAGAATGGTATAGAGAATGCGGTCCTCCGTATCCCGCGGTAAAAGCAATGCCGTGGCTGATACGCAGAAAATAAGCCCGAATAACTGCATGCACCCCAGACTGACATCCTTGATGAACTGCAGTTGAGCTACCCCTTGGAACTCCACCCCTATGTTCCCCTGGTATGGAATAAACTGCAACCCCAGAAACAGCAGTGCAACTACTGCCGGCACCAGAAACAGACGCATGCGCACCAGCTGGGTCAGGGTCACCCCTGCCACTGCTGCCACGCGCGCCGGCATGCTTACCAGGTACTGCAGCAGCTTCTTCATGTCGCCGCTCCTCCGTATACCAGGTGAAAAAGGGAGGTCTTACTTACGGGCAGCATTCTGCCCGTCATCGATGAGTTTCCAGAAGCTGCGGGATTTGCCCAGCTTGTGGTCCTCTTCTGCTCCCATTCCGCTGCGGAATAAAAAGTCCTTCAGTGAATCTGCATGCAACACGCGCTGCACAACCACTACGTTGTCTCCATCTGCATTCTTTTCCACCGTAAAGTAGATGCGGTACTCATCCTCATCTGAACGAAAACGGTAAATGCGGCGCCCATCGCGCTCGATAACTCCAAAACGAGGGTCGGTGGGAGTGCCGGTCAGGCATCCTTCATCCACCTTGAAAGCAAAGAAAAGCTTGAGCTGTTTCATTGCCGGAATGGCAGAAATCTCTGCCGCACTGATTTCATTAAAAGCGATTTGTTGCACGAGGTCAGTTTAGGGTAATGGACCTCAGATAGCAAGCAAAATGTGTGCCTTCCTGCATTTTGCTAGAGTTTGCTCTAACAATTTCAGGTTTCTTAATAATCAATCGGTTTTCCTTTGCGGCGTTTCATGCCCTGGCGCATCTGGGTTTGCATGTAGTTCCACTGTGGAGTATTCCGGGCCGTGGGTAGATGACTGTAAACATAATCATCATACCGGGTGCTGCGGCGTATCATTGCCCAATGCTCAATGGGCAGTTTGTGACCTTCCGGATAAATGCCGGACAAATCCAGCCGGCTCTTGATATCATCCTCCCAGCCTTCGGTTTCGCTTTCATCCTCGAACACCAGGCGGCCGCATGACCACCAGGCATCCAGCATAACGACAGAAGGCCACTTTCCTTTCTTGTCTGCAACGTAGACCACATGGTGCTCCCCTCCTTTTCCTTTATCCCGCACGCAGCACCCAAGCCGAAAATATTTCAGTGGGCGGCGGCGCAGTTCCCGGTATAAGTCATGCTGGTAATGCCAGCAGAGCCCACGGTGGCGGTAATGGCTGCGGGTATTTACAGCCCGGTTATTCAGCCAGTTGACAAATAAAGGATCATTGTACCGGGCGATGGCAGCTGCGGCTTTATGCGCGGTATCTGCCAGCCAGGTCGCTTCCTTCACTGCGCGGCTGCGCCGCTCTTCCGGCAGCAGAGCCAGTAGTTGCTCACGCAATTTTTGCCGCTTCGCCACCACATGCGGTTTGTCGACATAATCCGGATTGGGTGCATGCTGGCAGCTGACCAGATGAACCATCACCACGGCTATCAGGCAAAATTTTATCAATGGCTGCATCAGTAATTTGTCAATCGGCCGGGATGTTCAATCATCCCTTTCTGCACATTGTTATACATGCGGCGGTATTGAGGTGAGCTCCACGTCGCTGGACTCCGGAAGCTATCATACATACCATCTTCCCCTCGAAGGATACTCCAGTGCTCAATCGACCACTGATGCCCTTCCGGATAATAGGCAGCCTGCACACGGCTGATGCTGGGCAAATCTCCCCATTTTTTCGGATTCAGCTTCCGGGCATCATCAACTTTCAGGCGTCCGTTCCACATCCAGGGGTCCAGAACCCAGGCTAAAGGCCACTCTGCGTCTTTCGGTGCTATGTATACGCAATTGTGTTCAGATGCCCTCGCTCTGTCACGTACACAGCACCCGATGCGAAAATAATTTAACGGGCGGCGGCGAAGCTCCCGGAACAAATCATGCTGGTAATGCCAGCACAACCCGCGATCCTGCAGATGGGAATTCACAAAGGCATTCCCTGCCCACCCCGGAAAATATGAACCGTTCACTCGGGCTATCCCTGCTGAAGCTTTGTATGCCGTGTCTGCCAGCCAGGTGGCTTCCTCCTGGGCTGCAGGTTCGGTTTGCTGCTCTTTCGGCAGCAGCAATAGCAAATTATCTTTCAGCTCAAGCCGGCGGCTTGTTACCAGCTTTGTGTACGGATATTGCACCTGCGGCGGATAACAGGACGCCAGCAGGGAAACCCAGATACATACACTCAGTTGGAAAAATTTCTTTATCATAGCTGATTTGCAGGCGGTATTCTACATGAAGTCTCCTGGTTCCGCAAGCTTATTTGTTCTTTTGCTTCAGGCGCTATTTAACTTTTTTATTGAGTTTGTGAGCAGCCTTTGCTGCTTCTGTAAAACAACTTCATGCCCCATGCAAACGGGTAACCTATGGCTAGTTTATCAACCCCAAAGTTTATGGTACTTTGGTTGATAATTGTTCCATGTGGAACATTAACATCTACAAAAACTTAACCAAGCCGCCCGCGGATTATTATATCCCTTTCACATTCAATCATTTCCTCTCTCTGGAATATAAATTCACTGGGTAGAAAATCTCCCGGGACCACATAATCCGGGCCTGCTCCTACCATGGGGGATATACTCTGCATCCACTCGTTAATCAACCCTTCTTCCAGAAAACGCCTCAGCAACCTGCCCCCGCATTCGAGCATAAGATTCACGATGCCATAGCGCGTATAGAGTTCGTTGAGCAGCAGCCTGAGGTCTTTCACATTTTCCCAGGCCAGTGTGCGGTCCCGGTATTCATCCGTAAATAATTTGGCGGTGGGTGGAAGTGAAAGCAGATTTTCCGTAAGCACGATGCGCCAGGGTTGTTTTTTGCGGGGTGAAGGTGTACTCAGCGGATTGCGCACCGTGAGCGCGGGGTCATCTGTTCTCAGCGTATTTCCACCAATGAGAATAGCATCACTCTCCAGACGCAATTGATGTGCATATTGCAGTGTATCGACCCCGCTGAGCCAGAATTTCAAGCGGCGGGTCATGCGCCCATCCAGTGTGGTTGCCACCTTTGCCGTTACCCAGGGACGCCCGGTCATCACAGCATGAAACCAGGAGCGCAGAAAGTGGTCACAGCGCTCTTTTAATACGCCGGAGGTAACATTGACCCCGGCAGCCTGCAAAAGCCCGTCTGCGCGCCCCTGGTGGCGCATATCAGGGTCTGTGGAACCATAGACGACTCTCGCAATACCTGCTTCGATGATGGCATCTGTGCAGGCGCCTGTGCGGCCTGTGCTGGAGCATGGCTCCAAGGTGACATAAAGGGTCGATTCAGGAAAGTACTGAGCATTGCCTCGTGCGAGCGCGTCTGAGATTGCCCGGCGCTCAGCGTGTGCTTCCCCAGCAACTTCATGGTAGCCTTCCCCTATAACCTGCCCGCGATATACGATGACACAGCCAACGGGTGGATTAGGGCTGGTTGTGCCTAATCCCAGACGTGCTAATTCAAGCGCACGCTGCATCCAATGCTGATCTTCCTGTTGCTGCATAGGGCTATTGTAACAGGCTCCGGGTATCTGTCAAGTAGAGCCCCGGAGTGCTGACTTCTTTTCTCAGTATGATGCTAATTCAGGATATAAATAAAATTCATCATCATCTACCCTGTGAATAAGTGAATAACTAATCAAGTGAGCTAAGAATGAATAATTAAGGCTGTTGCTTTCCTGTAAATAACCTGGTGTAAAACCAAAATGCGTTTTGTGAAGAATAGTTATTATGGTATTTATTTACTACTTATTCACATACTTATTAACAATAATTGTGAATAAGTAGTTTAATGTATTGATTTTTAATATATTATTTTTGATAAAAACGCAGAAGAACCTTTTGGTTGATATGACCAACCATAATCCCGTAGCACGGGCTGTGGGCAGGGCCTGAAAAAACGGTTCATACCGTGTGGAGGTATGAACCGTAAATCTAAAAAGCTTATTCCACCTCTTCAGCCTGGGCTGTCTGTGGTGCCGGAGCTGGCGGGCTGTAGAGGAAGCTTGCCGGCATATCAACCAGAATACCGGTTATGCCCGCAAGGGGATATATGAAGATGGAACTGAAATCTGCGGTGAGTTCTCCAATTTCAGCCAGGAGGTATGTATTCCCCTGCTCTGATTTCACGAGGCGGTGGGAAGACATGTTCCGGAAGAATGCAGGTGCATTTGCCTTGGTTGTGTACTTCTTGATTTTCTTCTGCTCAGGAAGCTGGTCAATCCATTTACGGTTGATGAAACTGATGGCATCAGAATAAGTGTATTTACCCTTACGGATATTGGCTGCCATTTCCTCGGGAATCTGGGCATAGGTGTCGGTGAACTCGTCATCAGCTATGCTGTATCGTTCAGGGTGGCTCTTTTCTGCGGGGAGCTGCTCAGGATTCACCCAGGAACTGTTGTAGCGCTCAATCAGGGTTTTGTGCCCACCAATGTACCACTCTCCCTCGACATTATACAGGGTGGGATGCTCCAATGGCAGCAGAATAGCATCAGCGCTGCGTGCCATGTCTGCCACGGCGGTCCGGGTGCAGACGCTGCATGAGCTTCCCAGAAGAGCGATGCTGGCCCCAAGAGTTAATGAAATGCTTTTTGCAAGGTTCATGATGTTTATTGTTCGTTTAAGAATTCACTGAAAAAGACGAATGGTGCCATGAAAGGAATGGCAATGTTGTATAAAACGGTACCTGGCCAATCGATGACGACCTGATCAATCGCGCTCAGTATTTGACCGGAAACCGGAATTGTTTCACTGCTGGTTCCAGTCGTTGTCGTGACGCTTTCGCCCTGAATTTCCGCCTTGACGCCGCATTTCACTGCATTTGCCGGCAGCTTATCCAGCCAGTTGCCGGTCGATGAGAGTAATTCATCACTGAGTGTCTGCATTTCGGCATATCCGTCTGTCCGCTGCAGCACGGTGGCTGTTCCATTGGAAATCTGGCGGTACATTTTGCCCCCGCCTTCGCCAGTCGGCTCGAAGGTCGGATTGTTGCGGCCAGTCATGAAAACCGAATCATGGATGGCAGGAAAATGCATGCGCAGTTCCTGCTTTGTCACGCCAAGATAATACTGGTTGCCGGATTGATATAAATCAATCTCAGGGTGCATGGTATACCCCTGGTGCGTGCGGTAACTTTCCTCTACGTTCTTGTGGGTTTGCAGGTATGCGCATGAGGGTAGGAAAACGGTTCCCGCCATGATGCAGGTCATGATACTTGCCTGGAATTTCATACCCCTAGTCTATCAGATTGGTTGCTTGTTGTAAAGAAAAGGCTGAAAAATAAAGGGATGTTCGGGTCTGTTTCAAATCTGCTGACAAATAATTCTTTTAGCTCATGTTAATGCAATGAGAAATAAAAGATTGCAGTCTTTTTCCAAAATTCGTCAGATATTCAAAGCACACAAAGGGCAATTCTTCGAGCAATTAGCAAGCTCCTGGTAAACGGAATTTCCAGCCCACGGTAGTGGGCTGTAGAGGTTAGGCAGGGGTCAGCTCGCGAAGCGAGCGCCCTGTGAGGGCGAAGCACGCGAGAGAAACGAGACGCGAAGCCCCAAGCCCCTGCTACACCGAAAATTGAACTGGAGCCCATGAAATGGGTGACAGAAGCCTCGGTTCTCAATTGTTGCAACCCCTTCTGTCACCCGCTCTCGCGGGCTCTGGCTATATTTTACAATTAGCAGGGGGTGCGCAATCGCTGGCGGGCTTGCGCCCACCCGGGACGCGATTGCTGCCCCCTGCCTGACATCTCAGCACCCACTCTGTGGGCGCTCAATTCCGTTCGCTTCGCTCACCTGGGCAACGTTTACAAATGCATGCATAATTCTGCTGATAACCCAGCAAATCTGAAACAGACCCGGATGTTCCACATGTGTACCAAAGATTTTGTAAGCAATAGAACCATCAATGACATTTTCGAAGAAGCCCCCTCATCTCGATAAATTGGACTTTGGCGGGCTGAAAGCCCGAGGAATTTTGAGCCCTCGGAGAGGGCGACACAATAATAGCCCAGGGCGTGAGCCCTGGGTATGGTGTAGTAATAAGACCGGAACCCAGCCAACTGGCGGGGTGGCAGATTCGCATGAGCGTTCCGTTTATGTTAAGCATTGATTATTTGCATATCAACGGGCATCCATATCTGCCACCCACTTCGCTCCGCTCGGGGTTCGGTTACTATTTTCACTTTACCCCAGGGCTTCCGTCTTCGCCCTGCGGGCTACGCCGAGACAGGTACGCCCTGGGCTCTATTGTATTGTTGTGGTATATTTCCCTCGTCCGATGTATAATCGGACTCACGGAGACGGAAGAATGGGATCGCTACCCATTCTTCCTGGAGATTGGAGCGCCCGTGCCCTGGGCAGGGTCGGAATTAT
>JAZRJB010000092.1:0-14194 GCA_045645565.1 Akkermansia sp.
GTGGGCGAGTACATCCGCCGCAAGGAAGGCAAGAGCGTTGGCAAGTAATCATTATCATCTCAAACCCTTTAAAAGTTTATTAGAAGAATATGAGCACTATCAATCGCAAAGCCATCCGTTCCCGCGTTCATATGCGTATCCGCAAGAAGCTTGCCGGTACGCCTGAGCGTCCCCGTCTGGCTGTCAATTTCTCTAACCAGCACGTCTATGCCCAGGTGATCGACGACACCAAGGGTGTGACCCTCTGCAGCGCCTGCACCCAGCAGGTTGAGCTGAAGAAGGCCAATCTGGAGACCGCCGCCAAGGTGGGCGCCCTGATTGGTGAGCGCGCGCTGGCCGCCGGTATCACAGAGGTCGTTTTCGACCGCGGTGGTTTCCTCTACCACGGGAAGGTTAAGGCCCTGGCCGATGCCGCTCGTGAGGCTGGTCTGAAATTCTAAAGAAGAAAGGTTTATAGAAAATGAACACTGAAGAAGCGAAAGCTCCGGCCGAAGAGACGACGCAGGCTCCCGCCGCCGCCCCGCAGCAGCGTGGTGGCCGCGCTCCCCGTCGCGATGGCAACCGTCCTGGCCGCGGCCCGCGCCGTGAGGGTGGTCGCCGCCCCGAGACTCCCGCTGAGGAAGGTCCCCAGCTGATGGAGAAGGTTGTGTACGTGAACCGTTGCGCCAAGGTTGTTAAGGGTGGTCGCCGCTTCTCCTTCTCCGCCCTCATCGTAGTGGGCGACCAGAAGGGCAAGGTTGGCTACGGCTTCGGCAAGGCCAACGAAGTGTCCGACGCTATCCGCAAGGGTACCGATGCTGCCAAGCGTGCCATGAAGAAGGTTGTCGTGGTGAACGACACCATCCCGCACGAAGTGTACAGCGAGTTCGGTGGCGCCAAGATCGTTCTCAAGCCCGCTGCTTCCGGTACTGGCCTTGTGGCCAGCGCCAAGGTGCGTTCCGTCCTGGAAGCTGCCGGTGTGACCAACGTCATCGCAAAGTCCCTGGGTTCCTCCAATGCTGCTAACGTGGTGAAGGCCACCATGCAGGCCATGCTCGACATGCGCACGGCTGACCAGGTGCTTTCCGCCCGTGGCAAGAAGAAGAAGCACGCCTCCATCTGAGTTAAACCACCAACCATAGATATTCAAGAATCATGTTGACTCTCGACAATCTCAAACCGAATCCCGGTGCCAAGCATCGCAAGAGGCGCCTCGGTTGCGGCGAAAGCTCCGGCCTGGGCAAGACCTGCGGCAAGGGCAATAAGGGCCAGAAGGCTCGTTCCGGCGGTACCATCCGTCCCGGTTTCGAAGGTGGTCAGATGCCCCTTCACCGCCGTCTGCCGAAGAAGGGCTTCAACAACGCCCGCTTCCAGTCCACCATCGCCATCGTCAACCTGAACCAGCTCGAAGCCTTCTTCGAAGCCGGTGCTACGGTGACCGAGAACGAATTGCGCGCTATGGGCCTTGTGAAGGGCCAGGCCGACGCTGTGAAGCTTCTGGGCAATGGTAACCTTTCCAAGGCACTCAACGTGACCGTCGACTTCGCCAGCGCTTCCGTCGCTGCCAAGATCGAGGCCGCTGGTGGCACCCTTACGGTGCTGAGCGCCCAGTAAAGGATTCAGGCTCAGTATTGAGCCTTTGCAAAAACTTGACACAGAGCCGGGCAGCGCAGCGCTGCCCGGCAACTGTGTAAGAAAAGGGATGGTTTTTTCGATAAGACTTCTTCTTTTCTAAGTATCAATTCGGTGCGTGAAAAATTGCTGCATGCCGGGCAACCGCACCGCTCCGCTGCACATCAGACTTCAAAACTTCTTAACAACCCAGGAAACCATGATTTCAGCATTTGCTAATACCATGAAGGTACCGGAACTCCGGAGCCGCATCCTCTTCACCCTGGCCATGATTGTCATCGTGCGCCTTGGTGTTCATCTGCCTCTTCCGGGCGTGGACGTAGCCGAGCTGGCCCGATGCGTGGCCGAGGCATCCAAGGAGGGGGACAGCCCCCTTGGCGCGCTTGGCTCCATTCTCACCATTTTCTCAGGTGGTGGTCTGCAGCAGTGCGGTATCTTTGCCCTGGGTATCATGCCATACATTTCCGCCTCCATTATGACCCAGCTCATGGGTGCTGTTCTGCCTTCCTGGCAGAAGATGATGCGCGAGGAAGGCGGTCGTCAGAAGATGACTAAGTACACTCGTATCCTGGCCATCATCATTGCCATCATCCAGGGCTACTTCCTGACCCAGACGCTGCGTAACCCGTCTACCATTGGTCTGAATGCAAACGACCTGGTGATGAACCCTGGTATTATTTTCACGCTCACCACGATTTTCATCATCGTAACCGGCACCATGTTCCTGATGTGGATTGGTGACCAGATTACCGAGCGTGGCGTGGGTAATGGTATTTCCCTGATTATTTCGGTGAACATCATTCATGCTCTGCCGGGCGCATTCGCCGTTGCATGGAAGACCTGCGTGATGAAGGGTACTGAGGTGAATCCGCTTGGTTCCCTGGGTATGGTTGCCCTGATTCTCTTCATGGTGCTGGTTGTTGCTCTGGTTATCATCGTAACCCAGGCCCAGCGCCGAATTCCGGTGCAGTATGCCAAGCGCGTTATGGGGCATGGCAAGATGATGCAGGGCGGTACCCAGTACCTTCCTCTCAAGCTTAACTACTCCGGCGTGATGCCCGTTATCTTCGCCACCGCCATCATGGCTCTGCCGCAGATGCTGGTGCAGCAGATTTTCTCCCAGGACAGCTGGGTACACGGTGTGGTGGCCAACTGGCTTTCCCCGAACGACTTTCCCTACTACATCATCTCTGCTGTCATGATTTACTTCTTCTCCTATTTCTGGGTGGCTACCATGTTCCAGCCGCAGCAGATTTCTGAGGATTTGAAGCGCGGTGGCGGTTACATTCCCGGTGTGCGCCCTGGTCCTCCCACGGCTCAGTACCTGGATGAGACGATGTCCCGCATGACCTTCTCCGGTTCTCTGTTCCTGACGCTGATTTACTTCCTGCCGAGCCTTCTTTCCGTGTGGGGTGGTCTGCCCCTGCTGGTAACCCAGTTCTTCGGTGGTACGTCACTGCTCATTCTTGTGGGTGTTCTGCTTGATATGATGCGCCAGATTGAGGCTACCTTGCTCCAGAAGAACTATGACGGCTTCATGAAGCGCGGCAAGATCCGCGGTAAGTACAGCCACCTGCAGGGTACTGGTCAGGCTGCAGAAGGCCGCGGTCTTGTCATCCTCTGGGTCATCATTGCTATTCTCGTACTCGGTGGTGCCATTGTTCTGGCCAGCTGATACCCTGAAATCTTAAATTGACAACGGGCGCGGCTCAACCTGAAGCCGCGCCCGTTTTGCATTGACAATTTGCCCACATCAGGTAGAATGAGGGGCGTTATGAGTCTTCGTCTTGCCGTTCTGGGTTCTGGTTCTGGCTCCAACTGCCAGTCTATCTTCAATGCTATTGCGGATGGTCGTCTCGATGCTGAGGTTGTCATTGTCCTTTCTGATCACGAGGATGCTTATATCCTGGAGCGTGCCCGCCAGCACGGCGTACGCGCCGAATACATGGACTGTGGTGGCTTTAAGAACAAGTTCCCGCTGGAGGTGCAGGAAGCCCTTGCCAGGAAGCTTCAGGAGCTTGAAATAGACCTTATCTGCCTGGCTGGTTTCATGCGCCTTGTCAAAGCACCGCTGCTGGACGCCTTCCCCCGCCGCATTCTGAATATTCATCCGGCGCTCCTGCCCGCGTTCCCGGGCGTTGAGGCCTGGACCCAGGCTCTCAATGCAGGCGTGAAGCAGGCCGGTTGCACCGTGCATTATGTGGATGCCGGTATGGATACCGGTGAAATCCTCATGCAGGCTTATGTGCCTGTCCTGCCGGACGATACGCCGCAGTCCCTTCATGCCCGCATTCAGGTGCAGGAACACATCCTCTATCCTGCTGCAATTCTATCCGCCATTTCACGATTATAAGAACCAACAAAAAAAGACCGCCATTTCGTGGCGGTCCTTTTTTCAGCTGTGAGGGGAGGGGAGAAATCAGCGCAGCATGAACGTACCCTTGTGGGTCACCGTTTCGCTGTTTTTGGTGTAAATCTCCTCCACGTCGCCGTTGTTGCTGGTTTCAAACTTAAGCTTATATTCCACGCTGTAATCATCATCACTGAAGATTTTTACCGTGGCTTCCTCCTCACTTGTGCGTTTGTAAAGACCTGAGGCGCTTCTATCTTCTTTGTTTTCAATTTCGTAATAGAGGCAGTTATTCTGCGGCGTGAAGGCTGCTGTACCCAAGGCCCGCGTTGTGTTGCAGTAGAGAATCTTCGGGGCGATGCTGTACGGCGCCAGAGCGTCTTCATCAATGCCATCAGGCATGGATGAGCAGGAGACGAGGGTGCAGGCGAGCAGGACGATGCTGAGACGATTGCGCATGGCATGAAAAAAGCGGTACGGTCAGAACATCCAACCGTACCGCTTCCGGGGAAAGGATTTAGTTATTATTGTTGTTGTTGTTATTGTTGTTCACAATAATCTGGTTGCCGTCCTTATCTGCGGAATCGCCCTTACCGGTGAATTCCACAAGGTCACCCGTTGCACGAACGGTCGGGAAGCTCAGCAGAACATAGTAGTTGGCGCGCGTCTCAAGGCGGACGTTGGTGAATGTGCGGGACTTGCCCTCAGGAGCCATGCCCTTTTCACGGCAGTATTCGTACATTTCGTCTACTGCGTCAGATTCGCTCGGCAGCCACAGCGGAATGAAGCCCAGAAGGCAGCAGCCCATGTCCGTGCCGCGGGCACGACCCTGGACGAGCGTCACGTCGTCGCGGTCGATGGCTACGGGCTTGGTCATGTTCATATCGCGGATGACACCAGTGGTCTGCTGGCAGCTGCTCAGAAGAGCTACTGCTACGGCTGCAAGAGAAAGAACAACTTTTTTCATGACGATGTTTTGTGAGTCAGTTTTGGAACAGGCCACTTTGCCTGCCAGGCAGGAAAAGGCGTGCGCAGTATAATTGCTTTCCTGGATTACGTCAAGCTTTTTATTTCTTTTCTCTATTGAAATTCAATACCTTAAATACTACCGAATCAGTATGATAACAATAACCGTATGTTAATAGTTAAGAAACGGGAAAACTAAATTATCTTTTCAGTTGCTTTCTGAACTCATAGGGATTGACCGGGTCATCATCCGCCCAGAGACCGGCGCGGGCCTTACGCGCAGCGGATTCAGCCGTTGCAAAATCTGAGGCGTCGGGAGCAAAGTAAGCGTAGTGCCAGGCCAGTCCTTCCTGGATAAGTTTGAGATTGATGTTGACCCCGCCGCACCAGACCACGGCAACAGTGCGCTGGTGCTGGTCCTTGTCTTTCCACTCCAGCTGCACCGGTTTACCCTCGCAAAGCGCCTTCAACCTGGCTCTGGCGGAATCTGCATAGGGTTGCCCCTTCTCAGGCGCATCAATCCCCCAGAGGCGCACCCGTGTGCCGTCAGCCGTGCGGAAGGTATCCCCATCCATGACAAATTGGCAGAGCACTTCCCCCTCTGCCGGCGTAGCCTCCGCGGCTGCGGCAGTCTCACCCTTGCGGAAGAGGTAGGGCTTTACCGGGTTTTTATCCGCCCAGAGCCCTTTTTTCGCCTTGCGGGCCTTTTTCATCGCCTCGACCAGCTTTGTGGCATCCGGGGCATTGTAATCATCGTGCCAGGCCAGCCCGGCGCGCAGCATACTCAGAGCAAGGTCAGTGGAACCAGCGGAAACCTCAGCCACTTTGCGACCATATTGGTCCGTATCCCGCACCTTGAGTTTAAGCTTTTTGCCCTTGACGGCTTTATTCAGAAAAGCGGTAGCCTTTTCAGCATAAGCCTGACCTTTTTCCGGAGCATCAATACCCCAGATCTGTACTCTGGTACCATCCACCAGGAGAAGGGTATCACCATCCACCACGCGTTTAGCCTTGGCGGAAATGAACTCTGCCTGCAGGGGAAGCCCCAGCAGGCAGAGAAGAGTTATGAGATGTTTAATCATTGCGCACGCGGGAGCGAGGTGAGAGCACAATGGGAACGCCAGCAGCCTTGATGCGCGAACGAATCGTGTTGCGGAGGTACTGGGCATAGCTGTCAGCCAGCAGGCGCTTGTCATTCACGAACAGCACATAGGTAGGCACAGGAATCGTCGTGTATTTTTCATTGACCGCCGTGGTGGCATAGAAGAGCTTGAGACGCTTCTTGAGCACGCGGTGCTGGCCGGGAGGATTCATCTCCATGGCACGCTGGAGCAGGCGGTTCAGCTCGCCTGTGGTGGGCATGTTGAGAGCCTCCTGCTGCACGCGGGCAATGCTCTTGAAGATGGAATCAATCCCCCAGGAATCCTTGGCGGAGACAATGGCCACGGGAGCATAGTCCAGGAAGAAGAGATTCTCCTTGATGTGTTCCTTCACCGCCTCCTTACGGGCGCTCATGGGAGCATCCGGGCAATAGAGGTCAAACTTGTTGACAATGATGATGCAGGGTTTTTTCTCCTCTGCAATGATGGAGCCGATGCGGCGGTCCTGCTGCGTGACCCCGGCAGCCATATCAATGACCAGCAGGCAGATATCAGCCCGGCGGATGGCGCGTTCACTGCGCATGGCGGAGAACACCTCCACAGAAGTGTCACGCTTGCTGCGGGGGCGCATACCAGCGGTGTCGATAAGCACATAGTTCTGCTCCTCGCGGGAGTAAGGCACATCAATAGCATCGCGCGTGGTACCGGCCACGTTGGACACAATCGTGCGCTTATCCTGCAAGATGGCATTCACCAGGGAGGATTTACCTGCATTCGGTCGACCAACGATAGCTACCTTGATGGGGGAATCCTTAGTCACTTCCTCCTGCACGGGCTCATCTTCCGGGGTGGCATCGGCCGCGGCCTCTGCCTTCTTCGGCGTAGCGCCCAGGGATTTGAGCATGGCATTCAGCTTATCTGCCAGGCGGGGGAACCCGCGACCATGCTCCGCAGAGGTGAACACATAATCAGAGAACCCGAGGTCGGCAAATTCACCCAGGTTCAGCTCCTGCTTTTCAGTATCTGCCTTGTTCAGCACCAGCAGCACAGGCACCTTACTCTTGTGCAGGTGGGCAGCGATGGTGCGGTCAATGGGGGTGAGGTGGTCGCGGCAGTCGCAGACAAACATGATGTAGTCTGCGGCGTTCATGGCGATATCTGCCTCCTGGGTAACCTGAGCCGCAAAACCATCATCCAGCGTACTGCCGATACCGCCGGTATCCACCACCAGTGCATCAAAATCAGTGATGCGCACCGGGGCGCAGAGACGGTCACGGGTAACGCCGGGCTGGTCATGCACAATAGCAATGCGGCGCCCCACCATGCGGTTGAAAATAGCGGATTTGCCCACATTCGGGCGACCAACAATGGCAATAGTCGGAGTAGACATATTTTTAGAAAGGACTTTCAGATGCTTTGCGGATGTTTTCGGTACCGGGCTTGGGAGCCACGTAAGGAGTGACACCCACAGGCATGATGCCCTTACCCGTGCTGATAAGGTCTACGACCCCGCCAGCCCGGTTATACAGCTTGGCGGATGAGCGGTTACCATGAGTGTTCATGATGGAATAGGTGTAAAAATCCGGGGAGGACTGGCAGAGGACGTGCAGGTTCTGGGCGCTGTCCAGCAGCACTCTCGGCTGCATGAAGTTCAGATACTCCGCGAGGAAACACGCACCGATGACCTGGTTGGTATCCTTGTCAATAGCCTGCCCGAACAGGCATTCCTTGCCATTCACCACCGCCAGGCGCAGGCTCATGCGAATGCTTTGCCCGCGGGCCTGGATGTTGAATTCGCGCAATTTTCCGCCATTTGTCAGGGTGAATTGCGCTCTGTTGGAGCTGTAAGTGCTGTGCCCGTCCGGCATGCGGATGGTGGCGGAAACCGAGTAGTTGCCGTTGATTCCAAGCCGGTAGATGGATTTGAGATTGAACTCAAATGAGCGGGTGGAACCCGGCGTGATGGTGATTTCCGGGAAGCGTGCCGTGGCAATCGGGCTAATCATGCCTTGTTCGCCGCGTTTGGTAACACAGAAATTCAGCCAGGGGCGCCCGGGTGTATTAGTCAGTTTGACCGTAGCATCCGTCTGGTTGATGATAGTCAGCTTGAGCGCCACGTTTTCACCCACGATAAAATCTTTTCGTACGGGCTGGAGGCGTAATTCAATCTGCGCAAATACCGGGTTGCACAACAGCATGCACAGTGCGGTCAATAGAATGTGGAATATGTTTTTCATGATAGGGTTAATGTGAAGTTGTCGGTTTGGCAATGCGGAATCCGCAATTCATCTGGCTCCACTCGCGGGAATCTACCGGAACAGGCTTTCCTGATTGATTGATGAGCAAAGAAACCTGCTTATCATAAATGCCGGGCAGGGGGGATGCGGTTTCGGTTCTTGTCCACTCCAGCGGGCAGGTCTCTCCACCCAGCTGCAGGACCAGCTGGGCCTGGGCGGCTGAAACAACACGCCCACCCTGGAACCTGGCGTAAAGACTGGCTTGCCAGAAATTGATGCCGGTTACCGGCATGTCTTTTTTCTTTGCGGCTTTTTTGCGTTGCTGTTCCCAGTTCTCGGGTTCCAGCTCCATTGCTGCATCCGGCAGCGTGTTGAGCAGAGCCGTAAGGGCGCCTTTCTCCATATTCTTGATATCCTGGAGAAATTTCGCATATTCTGAAACCGTCACCAGTTTTTTGGAGACGGATTCATACAGGTTACCATCGCGGCAGAGAACCGCCTCCTCCGTGCTGGTCGGAATGCGCAGCGGGTCTGCCATGCCGTACAGCGTACCCAGAGATGACATGCCGATGATGATGGCCGCAGCTCCGGCGATGTAAATCCCCCAGCGCGTGAGGAATTTCTGCGTCGCCTTGATGAAGGGAGGCAAGCTGGCAGAGCGGGGCTTTTCATCCTGAATGGTGGTCTTTGCGGATTCCTGGTAAAGCTGGCCGAGAATGGTCAGCGCCGTTGTCCTGACATCATTCCAGGGGAGGAATCTCCCCTCCACACCTTCATTAAGCCACTGCAGCAGCGTTGTAATGCGCCCCAGCCCGGGGGTCTGTGTTCTGGGGCAGACTTGCCACAGAGCCATTGCAATGGACTGCTGCTGGTAGGTGAGGTTGGTAGGTTGCCCTTCAACCAGGGGAGAAAGGAACTGCACCTCACCCTCTGGCGTGACAAAAATGGAGGAAGCCGCCAGAGGCATGGCGTCCAGCTCCACCTTATAGCAGAGGGAGTACATTTCCGCCGCAGCGGCGATAATCCGGCAGATGCTGGGAATGGAAAGCTGTTCTCCGTTGTTGCTCATATCCGCCAGAGAAAGCCCGGAAGGCCGTTCCTGCGTCAGGAACCAGATTCCATCTGCCCGGAGGGATTCGTACACACCCGCCACATGCGGTAACTCACTGGAAGCAACACGCAAGCGAGCTTGTGCCAGGAACGTCACTTCCTCTGCATGCGGGGCATCGGGTTGCAGAACCTCAAGCACAACAGCGCGGTCCACGTGGGGCTGGCGAGCCTCATACAGCGCAGTGTTGCTCCGCAGCTCAATAAGGCGGGTCAAGGTGTAAACACCCAGCTGGTGCGGCAATTCTGGAAAGGGATCAATCATTATGGCAGGGGAAGTTCAGGGAGAAAATCAGTGGACGGTATGGCTTCTTCATACTCAGGAGCAAGTCCGTCATCCGGCAGGAGAGAGTTCGTCGGTATCTGCTGGCGCTGGTTGCGCGTATTGAGGCGCTGTTCCTGCAGAATCAGCGCAGAGGGTGAGCTGATGCAGTCCAGCGGTTCGCCTTTGTAGTATAATTTGGCTGTGAATCCGTAGTAACGCAGGTCACCGTAAGCATCCATCTCTTCTTGAGAGAGCGGTTGCACCGTGTATGAAACCATCAGGTTCTCCTCCCAGTTGCTCCAGTCGGGGGATTCATTTTCCCAGTTCCAGTTCACCTTGCCCCGGCTGAATTGAATGCGGCGTCCATTCACCAGGTCAAAGAACTGAACATGGATGTATAAATCATCAAGCCGCACCTCCTCCCCGGGAGCCAGCAGCACGGGCAGCAGCATGCGGACCTCTTCCCCTGTGTCCGGGGAGTATTCATGCTTAACCTGGTGGGGACCGAACGAAAGCTTGCCACGCATGGCTGATGCCTGGTCTGAACCATAAGTCAGGCGGTGGGAGGCCCGCTTGAAATAACTGCCAGCTTGGTCCCGCATCTGAAAGACCCTGGTGTAAAACTCGCGGGCTTTGCGGGGATTCTGCAGCTTGTCGTATGCCATGCCGTAATAGTAAAGCAACGCCGGGTGATTCGGGCAGAGCAGGTTGCCTTCCTCCAGATACAGAACGCACTGGCGCATGTCACCTGCTGCCATGGCAGCCACGCCCTGGCGGATGAGCCGCTCCACCTCTTCCTTATCTTCCTGACTCAGATTGCTGGTGGCATCGTTCACCACCTGTGCATCACTCGGCTTATCATCAGGCGCCGGGGGTGTTGGCTCATCAAAATCAAATCCGCCATCCTGGGCCAGAATGGTATCGATATCCCGGACACGGAGCGGCGGCGGGGCATCGGTATCATCCTGCTGTGTGGTCTGGGTAGGCTTGGCTTCAATGCCGGCAGACCCCTGGTTGGAGAGTCCCATCTGGGCGAGTTCCCGGGCCTCGATGACTGCCAGTTGCGCTTTTGATACCTCCAGTGAGCGCTCGTATGCCTGGTCCAGTCTGCGGGTAACCCCGATTCCCAGCACCGTTAATTCCACCGCTATGGCAGAGGTGAACATCACAAGCGCAAATGAGCGCGAGCTGAGCGCACGCAGCACCTGCCTGCCACCGCGGCTGAGGCGTGGCAGAACATGGCTGCTGATACCGCGTTTAGGCGAATCAGCCTGCTGTGGGCTCTTTTTGCTCATATTCCAGAATCTCTCCCTGGTACTGGGCCAGCAGTGCCTGCATGAATTGCTCTGCGGGCTGACCTGAAGCCGGGGCGAAACCACCGTAGGTCATGCCGTCCATACGGATTTTTTTGCCATTGACAGTGGCGTAGGCAATGCCTTTGAACCCCTTGCCCCACTGGCGGAGATCCAGCCGGGTGATGTCAGATACGCGGAATTGCTGACCAGCAGCGGTGACCATATCCCCCTTCAGCTCCATGACGCGGCTGCGGGTGCGGAGGATGAGGTACATAATGAAGGCGCTGATGAGCATGCAGGCGCCGCCAGCCAGCCACTGCTCGCGGATGGCAGCGGTGTCAAACGCGTGTTCAGCCGGTTTGATGGGGAAGTGCATGCGGGCGGTATAGGCCGCCCAGCAGTCTGCCCAGCTTTTTCTCATAGCGGCGGTATCGGCTGCTTCCGGCGGAAGCCCCTGCGTTGCAGCGCACTGGGGGGGCAGGGGGTATTTTCCTTCAACCAGCAGGTCATCACCTGCCTGTTCGGCTTCAATCAGCACGCCCTGGGCCGCTGCTGGTATCAAATCTGTGTTCCTGCTGGCTTCTGCCCCGAGCCGGGCAAAGGCCTGGTAGGAGAAATACACCTCGTTTGCCTTGCGGTAGCCTACGGCTCCATCGTAGAAAAAGTAAAGCCCGAAGCCGAAGAATGCAATGAGAACAATCGTAAAGCGAACAAATGTGTCGCGAGTCGGAGTGCAGGTGATGTGTGGGGTCT
The DNA here is from genome assembly GCA_045645565.1 of Akkermansia sp. Lineage (GTDB taxonomy): Bacteria > Verrucomicrobiota > Verrucomicrobiia > Verrucomicrobiales > Akkermansiaceae > Akkermansia. Next base: position 11,685 of record JAZRJB010000092.1, read on the forward strand.
GGGTCATCTCTGTGTTGCTATTCTAGCATATCGGAATCAGCCTGCATAGCCAAAAATGCAGGCTTACGCGCGTGCTGACGCGCAATGTGCGCTTGATAGTGACATAATAAAGGCTTGCCAAAGCTCCTTCTTCCTGCTACTCTGCGGCGTATGAAAGCACTACTTCAGGTACTCATGCTAGCCATGTGTGCGGTGGTCTATGCTCAGGGATTTGAGCCGGAGCCGATAGATATGGACGCATGGCTGCTGGTTGAAGACGAGGCAGAGGAGGTAGTGGATACCCCGAATCCCGATGTGCCTGATGAGGATTATGCGGATGAGGTACCCCAGGATGAAGTGCTGAATGTTCCCCGTGACCAGACCCGCGTGGCGGTGCTGGGATACCACAATTTCAGCAAGACCGCCCCGGTCACGCAGATGCTGATGCGCACCTCCGATTTCCGGGAGCAGATGGAATATATCCGCCGCGCCGGCATTACCGTCATCAGCATGCAGGAGTTCCTGGAATGGCGTTTTGGTTCCCGCACCCTGCCTGCCCGTTGCGTGCTGATTACTCTGGACGACGGCTGGAAGAGCGTCTACACAGATGCTTTCCCGATTCTGAAAGAATACGGCTACCCCTTCACCTTGTTCCTGTACACCCAGTATCTGCATGGTCGTGGCGACAGCCTCACCCCGGAGCAAGTGCGCGAAATGCAGGCGCACGGCGCGACCGTGGGCAGCCACTCCGTCAGCCACCTCTATCCCCGCAACTGGAAAAAGACTGAAAAACAGGGACCTGAGGCATACGCGGCGCTGATAGATGCAGAGCTTGGTGGCTCACAGCAAAAGCTCAGCAAACTTTTTGGTGAGGTGAACACCTACTGTTACCCTGGTGGTTATCACACAGACGCCATGATTGAGCGCCTGACCGGCTATGGGTATGTGGCGGCATTTACCGTGATTCCTGCCAAGGTTACGGTGAACGAAGACCCGATGCAGATTCACCGCTACATGATATTCGGTAACAACCATTCGATTTTCCGCCGGGCTATGGATTTCCGTGTGTCCCAGCTGGGGCAGGTGGGCAGCTCCGGAGCTAGTCCGGGCACCTTGTCACCAACCGCACCGCCGCCTCCCTTTGGCGTGGACCCCAAGCCGCATGAAACAGTTTCTCCTGATTTTCGCGCCATTACTGCCTACATGAACGATATTACGGACCTGAATCCGGCTTCTGTTCAGATGGTGGTCAGTGGTTTTGGCAGGGTTCCCGCAACCGTGGATAAGACAACGCGAATGGTTCAATGGGTGCTGCCCTGCCGCATCTATATGCCCGATCTCTCCGTGCACGTTTCCTGGAAGAGCAATGATGGCGCTCGCCACAAGGCTGAGTGGTCCTTCAGCATCAATCCGAACGCGCCGATACAAACAGAAAACACCATACCATAAAACATGGCCCAAGAAGACCCCAAACCGACAGAGGCTGAGGTGAAGCCCGCTGCCCGCAAGCGCGCCCCGCGCAAGAAGGTTGCTGCCACCCCCGCTGCTGGAGATGCCGGCGCTCCCGCCGCCTCCACTGACACTCCCGCTCCTGCACCTGCCAAGAAGCCGCGTGCCCCCCGGAAAAAGACCGCCAAGCCTGCCGCTGAAGCTCCTGCACCTGTCGGGAATGCCCCTGCAGCTCCTGTGGCTGAGCCCAAGCCCGCCGTGGTAGCAGAAAAGGCCCCCGAGGCTCCGGTTCCCGCTGCCCCCCAGCAGGAGCAGCGCCCCCGCAAGGAAAAGGAACACCACAAGCACCAGCAGAAGAACAATAAGCCGCAACACCAGCAGCAGAAGAATGAGCAGCAGCCCAAGGCTGAAGCTGCCCCCGCTCCTGCACCCAAGCCCGTAGAGAAGCAGGAAGAACGCGCCTCCGATATTGAGAATCCGGATGCGGCTCCTCAGCTTCCTCCCGCTCCTGGTTTTGCTGTCCCTGAAACCGTGGGTGGTGGTGAGGGCGGTTCCAACAGCCGCCGCAAGCGCCGCCGTAACCGCAACCGTAACAGGGAGAACGGTCAGCAGCCGCAGCAGCCCCAGGTTACCCCGCAGGTGGAGCCCCAGGAGCTTGTGCGCCGCGCATGGAAGATTTTCCTTGGTGAAGTGACCGAGGAAGGCCTCGCTCTCATGGATGACCGCACCGCAGCAGAGGCTTCCCGCCGCGCCTTCCGCGTGGCAGAGCTGTTCCTCATCGAGGCTGCTCGTCATCGTCCTGCCACCGCTCCCGTTGCTGAAGACGTGACCGAGGAACCCGAATCCGAGGACACTGCCGTTGAAGAAATGGAGCAGGAGTAATTCGTTTCCTGAGCAATTCAATATGCAGAAAGAACCTGTGATGCCAGGCATCGCAGGTTCTTTTTGTACGACCGACGCGATATGCGCACTGCGGTGAAAGTCCGCGCGGAGCCGCGATGATGCGGAATCCCAGACCTGAAGAACAACTGCGGGGAGGTAACGAACCGTGGGAAAGGAAGTTCGAGGGGAAATCCCGACTG
>JAZRJB010000093.1:0-4136 GCA_045645565.1 Akkermansia sp.
GCGCAAGCCCCGGGTATGGAATAAAAAGATACCAGAGCCCCGAGCGCAGCGAGTGGGCGGCAGAAGTCGGCGCTGCATCATAAGCCGTGGCTTCCCTGCCACCCCTCCACGTTGGTCGGGGTTCCGGTTATTTTTTATTCCAAACCCAGCGTTCCGCCGCGTTGCGGCTCCACGCTGGGCTATGATTATGCCGCCCTGCGGGCTCCAAATTCCGCTATGCTGACGCTCGCAAACTAATCGACAAAGATTCCAATTTATCGGGCAGCTTTCTCAAACTTTGGGACACATGTGGAACGCCGCCGCTCTCCTGGATTTGCTCTTGACTAAGCGACCGGATTCATGTAGAAGTATATATCATGATGGTACGCTGGTTTATCATAGCTTTGGGGATGGCATGTATCTTGCCGTTATGGGCTACAAATGAGGACTTGCCTGAGCCGACTTCTGTTGCTCATCTGGAGAATAACTGGGTTTCACCGCATGGATTACCGGTAGAAGCAGCAGCCAGAGTGGCTCTGATTCCTTTCCCCCAGCAGGTCGAGTGGTTGAGCGGGCAGTTGGATGTGCGCGGAAAAGGTTTGCAGCTGAAGGGGGCTGTGCAGGGGCTGCTGATGTCAACAGCCTTGCAGGATTACGCCGCAGGGCAGGCTGCTGGCACTAACGGATTATTGCAGGTTGTCTGCCGCTTGCAGCAGGATGCAATGCCGCCGGAACGCGCCGCAGAAGGCTACCAGCTCCTGGTAAATGCTCAGGGTGTGGAGATTATCGCCGCCAGTGAGGCTGGTTTATTCAACGGGTTCCAGACGCTGCGGCAGATGCTTGCTACCGGTGGCGGGGCATTACCTTTCTGCCGGATTTCTGATTGGCCGGCGTTCCGCTATCGTGGCTATATGCAGGACTGTGGTCGCAATTTCCGCAGTATTGAACGTCTGAAAAAGGAAATTGCGTTGGCGTCTCAGCTGAAGGTGAACCTTTTTCACTGGCACCTGACTGATTATCCCGCATGGCATGTGCAGTGCAGGGCATATCCTAAGCTGAATGATGCTCGTTACCGCACGCGCGACAAGTCTCAGACCTATTCCTATGATCAGATTCGTGAGTTGTTTGCCTACGCCGCAGCCAGGAATGTCACGATTATTCCGGAATTGGATATGCCGGGGCATAGCGCCTATTTTGAGCGTGCCTTCGGTTTCAAGATGCACACCCCGGAGGGTATGAAGATTGTGGGTGACCTGCTGGATGAGTTCTGTAGAGAAATCCCGGCTGAGGTGTGCCCGATTCTGCATTTCGGGGCAGATGAGGTGCGTATTCCCAATGCCGGGCAGTTTGTGGATTTTGTAACCAGGAAACTGCAGAGTCACGGGCGCATTCCCATGCAGTGGACTAGTTCTCGTGATTTGCCCGTTGGTCCGGAGTCCATTGAGCAGCGCTGGGGCGAGGGTATCGAACTGGTTGCCAAATCCATTCCGGCAGATCGGATTAAGCGCCGGGCATTTGACTCGACAATGGGGTATGCGAATCTGCTGGACCCCGCCATTCTGGTGCGCCGTTACTTTTTCATGCGCCCGTGTGGCGCCGCAGCCGGTGATGATAAGCGACTGGGGACAATTCTGTGTATCTGGCCGGATGGTAAGGTGGATAACAAGGACCTTATTCCCGGAATGTGCGCCATGTGGCCAGGTATGATGGCCATGGCGGAGCGCTCCTGGCAGGGCGGCGGGGCAGATGGTGACCATCTTCCTTTGGAGATGGCGTCCCGTTCAACGATTTCCGGGCAGGCTTACCAGATGTTTGAGCAGCGCATGAATGCTCTGCGTACGTCATTGTTCCAAGGGGAGTCGTTCCCTCATTGGATGGAATCTGCCGTAGAATGGAAAGTGGTTGAACCCGTGCCGTCGAAACAGGCTGATTCTGTCAGAGCCAAGGTGTTGTCCGGGGAGCTGAACGGGCTCAAGGTGCGGGATGCCTATTGTGCCAACCTTTATTTCCGCACGCGCCCGGATACCGGGTACCTGGGAATGTTCTCATCTGTTTCTCCCGGTCATACTGTCTGGGCAATTACCTCCATTACAGCCAAAAAGGCAGGTACGCAGAAGTTCATGGTGGGCTTTGACGCGCCTGCCCGTTCTAACCGCCGGTGGACGGGTGTGCCGGCTGCCGGTGAGTGGTCTCAGTGTGGAACCCGCATCTGGTTGAACGGCCAGGAGGTGAAGAATCCCCGTTCTTACCGTCTTGCCGGGCAGCGCCGCCACCCCGGCAACGCCTGGAATTTCGAGCATCCGCTTGATGTTGAAGAAATCTGGTGGATGCAGGAACCGGTGGAATTTGACCTCCGTGAAGGTGAGAACCACTTTATCATTGAGCAACCTTATGTAGGCGAACACCAGTCATGGGGTATTTCTCTTATTCCTCTTGCTGAGTAAATCTCCCCATACAAAGACTAAAAAGCCGGCGCTTCTGGAAGGCGCCGGCTTTTTTTCTGTTTCTCAATCGAGTTAATCGCAGCCCGGGCAGTGCGGATCATGCTTTACGGAAAGATAGACATAGCCGGCAACAGCTGCAACAATGGCTGCATTCTGTGCGACTGTTATCGGCATGTCGATGAGCAGCCAGTTGAATGGGACCGCCGCATTGAGCCATTCAGACTGCGGGTGGCGGTATGTGTAGGAGACGATGCGTTCGCCCGGGTCCTTGACCACGGGGATATGGCAGCATACGGATTTGATGCTGTCTGCATCGGGTACTTCTTCCAGGGTCAAGGCAGTGGTGACGTTGCTCTCTTTACCGATGAGGTACATGGCGTATTCCTTCGGTATGCGGAAGAGGCCTGTTCCTCTTTGTTCCTTGGCGTTGAGCGGAACCGGGTTCTGGTCAAAGACGAAGTACTGTAATTTGACGGGGGGACCAAAGCGGTACCTCGGCAGCTCAATGTAATAAGCATAGCCATCAGAAAGCACCTGGGGGGTGGGGGAAGTGGCTAAATCCGCCGTGTTGGCACTGGCTTGGAACGAGGCGTAATCGCGGAGCTTGCCGGTGGAGTTGAAGTAACAGCTGTTCAGCAGGGCTGTCAGTGCGATGCCCAGACTTGCGTTTTTGTAGAATTTCGATTTGAACATGTCAAATTATTTCTTGAAGCTTATGCCATAGCCCTTTTTGTCGGGAGCCTGGGCGTAGAGGGTATTCGCGGTGGTGAGATTGTCTTTCATAGCCTGGATGCGCTCTTCATCCCTTGGGTGGGTACTCATCATACCGTCCAGTATACTTTCTTCAGAATCCTCCGTAAACTTTGACCAGAACTGAACTGCGGCTTCCGGGTTGTAACCGGCTTTAGCCATCAGCTGCATGCCTATCAGGTCTGCTTCGTATTCATTGCTTCGGCTGAATGGCAGCATCACTCCGAATTCAGCGCCTTTGTTGAAGAGCGTACCCGCAGCGCTGCTGCCGGATAAGGCACCGACCAATGACCCGCCCAGGGTTTTGATGTATCCCCACGACATGCGTTCACCGCCGTGCCGGGCAAGGGCATGCGCAATCTCATGAGCCACCACAAAGGCCAGCTCTGCCTCGTTGTTCATCAGCTCGACAATGCCGGTGTATACTGCTACTTTGCCGCCAGGCAGGCAGAAGGCATTCTGCGTCTTTGATTCAAATAAGGAAAACTCCCACTCCAGGTCTGGTTCTCCGGAAACGGCCACAATGGCGTTACCGCAGCGTTTCAGGGCCTCTGTGTATGCTTTGTTGGTAGAAATCTGGTTTTCTGCCTTGTATTCTTCGTATGAGTTCAAACCGAGTTTCTGCTCGTATGAAGCCGGGGTCAATATCAGCTGCATTCGCTCCGTGTAGGGAACTGTGCGGCAGCTTACCAGTGTGCATAACAGAACAGCTGCCAGATATGTAAGAAATTGTTTCATGAATGTAAGTAAATAGCGTGCTTGCATTGTATAGGTCTCCCTGTCAGATGACAAGTAAAAAATACAGGGTAATAGGTTTTGGGGCATAGCTGTCCAAAAAGCGTTCTAAAGAAAGCCGGGGGAAGAGAAGCAAAACTAAGAAGAAAAAAGAAAACAAAAATGGAGATTGAGTTCTGGGGTGCCAGCTACTAAACTGACGGTGCTAAAAAAATGAACCAATCTCCG
>JAZRJB010000094.1:0-11401 GCA_045645565.1 Akkermansia sp.
CACCGCCTACATTGCCGCCATCGTGCGCGACCGCTTCGGCGTGGATGCTCGCGCTGATATGACCCTCGACACCATGCTCTCCGGCCTCGACTGCTGGCAGCTCACTCAGCTCCTCTACACCGTGCAGGCGCGTGGCCGCCGCAACACCGCCAAGGTCGCCGAACGCTTCGAGGTGGACGCTCCCGCCGAGGTTCATACCTCCCGCTCCACAGTCCCGCCCTCACGCCTCAAAGACTGGCGCGGCGATATCGATGCCAGCCCTCGGCCAACCCGCCGCAAACGCTCGGCAGCCCCTCAGCAGACCGCCCCATGATGGGCGGTTTTTTTTTGCCCTGCCGTTTCTCACTTACTTGCAAATTCAGCCTCCCGCCGCTGCCCGCTTTCTCAAATACACCTCACACGGCATCGGGCTGCATAAAAGGCTGATGTTCAGGCTATCCGCCCCTTTCTCACCCTTTCTCACCCCTTCTGCCTCAGCTCAGCTGGGCGTGGTTTGCGCGCTGTTGATGCTCCTGCCCACCGCAGAAGCGGAATCTCCGCTGGTGCGGTGGGTGCTGGGCGGGCTTTGTTTTGTGCTGCTGCTTGTGCTGCTCGGGGGCTGGTTGAGCGTTACCCCGAAGGGCAGCCGGGGCTCGAAACGCTGTAAACGCCGGTAGGTGACCAGCGTGTTTGTTAATCCGCCAGGTCGTCGGCGGGGGCGGCGCTGTTGTACCAGGATTCAGGGATGCGCTGGGGGCGGCCTTGGGGCATCTGCACCAGCGCCAGACACTGGCGCACCTTCACGCAGACCTGCTGACCGTTGTCGCGGCGGATTTCAAACACGCACCAGAAACGGGATTTCTCCACCTTCTCCACCCAGGCATGAATCTGAATCTTATCCCCCATGAATGCGGGGCGCTTGTACTGAACCTCATGGCTGACGAGGACAAGATGGCGGTTTTCCTGGATGAGACCTATGAAATCAATGCCGATGTTCGGTGCCATTTTGGTACGGCATTCCTCCACCCAGCGCAGGTAGGCCAGGTTGTGTACCACACCGCCGCAGTCGGTGTCGTAGTACATGACATCGTAATTCAGAATAAATTGAGGGTTTTTCATAATAACAAATGAGAAAAAAGCAGGCAGGAGGCACACGCGTACCTCCTGCCCAGGGTTGGATGATGGAAAGGAAGTTTTACTTGGACTTAAGGAAGTCTTCCACCGCAGCGGTGATTTCCTTCATGTCGTCCATCTGAAGCTCACCCATGTGGGCAATGCGGAAAGTCTTATCCTTCAGTCCGCCATAACCGTTGCCCAGCTGCAGGTTGCGGGGGGCAAGGAAGGCGTTCAGCTCGGGAATGGAAATCATCTCATCGCTGCCCTTGGGGCGGGAGTCAATGACCGTGAGCGTCTTGGAAAGATACTTGCGGTTGGGGTAGACGGCGAAGTGTTCATCAGCCCAGGCGCGGGTGTATGCGGCCAGTTCTTCGTGGCGGGCAAAGCGGTTTTCGATGCCTTCCACATCCACAATGTGCTGGAGCTGCTTGTCCAGGGCGTACATGAGGGAAAGGCAGGGGGTTGAGGTGTACTGGTAGTTCTTCTTGTCGATGAAGTCCCAGAGGGTGCGCAGGTCGAAGTACAGGCCACGGTTCTCCACCTCGGCGGTGCGGTCGTATGCCTTCTTGCTCATGGCGCAGATAGCCAGCCCCGGGGGCAGGGCAAGTGCCTTCTGGGTGGAGGTGATGAGAACATCGATGCCGAGCTTGTCCGTCTCAATCTTGGAGCCTGCAGCGGAAGATACGGCGTCTACGCACCAGACAACATCCGGGTACTTCTTCATGACCTCGGCAATCTCTTCCACCGGGTTCTGAATGCCGGAAGACGTTTCATTGTGCGTAACGGTGAGTACGTCGTACTTACCGGTGGAGAGCGCAGCATCCACCATCTCAGCCGTGGTGGGTTCGCCCATCACGCTGTCAAACTTATCAGCCGGAATACCGTTGGTCTTAGCCATCTTGTACCACTTATCACCGAAAGCGCCGATGGAGAACACCGCAGCGCGCTTGGCCGTGCAGGAGCGAATGGCGCCTTCCATCAGACCGGAGCCGGAGGAGGTGGAGAGCAGAATGCGGTTTTCAGTGAAGAGGATTTTCTGCATATTGTCAGAAATTCGCTTCTGAATCTCTGATGCCTTCTTGGAGCGGTGCCCAATCATGGGCAGGCTCATTTCCTTGAGTATATCCTCAGAAACAACAGTGGGACCGGGAATGAACAGTTTGATTGCCATAACAGGTGGGATTATGATTGATTTACTGTTCCAGTCTAGCACGTTGCTCGTGGAATTGCGAGCATAAAGTGAAAAAAGGTGACAAAGAAGATAGTTGCATCTGTCCGGGATTTGCGCTATACTGCTGACGTATGAAACTTGTAAGTCGTTTCGCTGTACTTGTGCTGGCATTGCTGGCTGGGGGATTAACCCAGGCTGAGCAGCAGGGGGGCGTTGTGAACAGAATTGCCGCCACTGTGAATGGTCGCCCGATTACGTCCAGTGAGGTTCGTGCCCGTCTGGCTCCCTATTTCCGTGAGTTGATGATGCTGTATCCCCGCCAGGGTCCTCGTTTCAATTCTGAGCTTGTTGCCGCCAAGAAATCTGTTCTGAATGACCTGATTGAACGTGAGCTTGTGCTGAGTGATTTTGAAACCAAGGGCTTCATGATTAAGGAAGACCAGGTGGAAGATGAAATCAACCGCCGTATCCTCATGCAGTTCAAGGGTGACCGCAGCCAGTTCCTCAACAGCCTGCGCCAGAGCGGCATGAATTATTCCGAATACCGGGAATCCGTGAAAAAGGAAATCACGGTTTCTGCAATGCGTGGCATGCGCTATGAGCGCGGCATTCCTCCTACCCCCGATGAAATTGCGGAGGAGTACAAAGCCACCAGTTCTGAATACCGCGACATCATGAAGGACCGCATTTCCTACAGCAAGATTTTCATTCCTGCCATGGATCCGGAGAACCCCATGGTAACGCCGGAAGAGCAGTACAAGCTGGCAGTGAAGCTGCGCTCTGATATTGAGAAAGGCAGCATTTCATTTGCGAAGGCTGCTCGTACATACTCCCGCGATGCCCATGCAGAGGATGGCGGTGTGTGGCCCACCATGCGCCGTGATGACCTGGCCGTGGAGTTTGCCAATGTGGTGTTTGCGGCTCAGCCCGGGCAGCTGGTCGGCCCCTTGCTTGACCCTGCCGGTTTCACGATTGTGAAGGTGCGCAGCAAGAACCTGGCTGAAGCACCGGAGCTTTCCTCCCCTGAAGTGAAGCAGAAGGTGGATGATGCCGTGCGCCGTAAGAAGAGCGAGCGCCGCTACCGCCAGTGGGTGGACCGCCTGCGCGATAAGGCTGTTATCCGCACCTTCATCTGATGCCGTAACCACATCTGTAAATGCTGGAACGCCGCAGCTTGCGAAAAGCTGCTCCGTTCTTCATGACATGTGAAAGGGAGAACCCTGCTCTACTCAGGCTTCCGGTGCTTTCCAGTACCGGTCAACTACGCGGCGCAGACGCTGGAACCTGCGCTTGACAATGGCCCGGGAAAGCGCGGGAATGACTTTCTCCAGGTGCAGGTAAACCCAGGGTTTGTAATCGTTGTAGTATTTGAGGTCAATGTAGAGCAACCTCTGTTTCCCGTTCTTGACTTGAACCAGGAAATTATTCGGGTTCATATCATAGAAGGGAATGCTGTGCTTAAGAATCAGCTCCGAAAACAGCATCAGCTGATCAAATATGTCCTTGTTGAACTTATTGGAAGCAAGAACGGTGGTGAGCATCTGGGAGGTTGAGCCATCGTCATCCTTGACCAGCTCGCAGACAAGACCAGGCCCGAGGTTGGTGTCGACCAGCTTGTCTCCGTACAAGGGAAGGAAATCCTTAATATACGGTTCAACGGCTTTATAAGCCATGAGGTCGCGGCGGAGTTGCCAGATGTGCTTATAATACATGGCAACCTTGATGCACAGGTTGGAATCCTCCGGGTGTTCCAGACACAGGCGCCGGGCTCCCTTGTTGATAATGCGGGTGAGCTTGTACCGCGGATTCTGCGCGCATTCGATAACCCTCAGTTCCTTTTTCGCCTTCCTGCGCATGCGGGAATAATGGTATGCCATGCGCCACGTGCTGAGCTGGTTGCTCTGGCACCGGGCTCCTGCGTCATTACTGGAAGCCGGAGCCGAGGGGGTGACCAGAGCCGGGAATATGCCGGCAACGGAAATACTCTGAGTGAGCAGATTCCACGTCAGCTGAACATCAAAGCACATCCAGTATTGTTTGAAGCTCTCCAGAATGAGTTCTGCTCCTTTTCGCGTATAAATGGTACCCACTGCCAGCCACGGGAGCTTTTTGGGAAAAACCAGCTCCCATGGGCTGCAGTCCAGCGACTTCTTCCCTAAGGAATACGGCTTGGCTTCCCCTGGGTAAAGCATGAGCGCCTTCCAGCCATGAGTCTTGTGCGTGAGCCACTCAATACCATCCTTGAAATTCGGATGCAGAGCGAAATTATCCTCTAAAATAACGGCGTACGGGCTATTCGTTGTCAGGAATTGACGCAGCACTTTGAGGTGAGACTGCACGCATGCGTGTTCACTCTTGCTTAACTCCGTCCGGCAGCCGCCCTGCTGCTGTGCTTTATGATATGACTCTAAAATCTCGGGTGTCAGGTCACTTTCATTGACGGCAGCAATGCGTTGCAGGTTGATGCCATGCCCCGCCGCCTGCTTTTCAGCAGCGGCTCTGCGCTCAGTTGAGCAGTCCGGATTGATATAATAAAACTGGACGTTGTTCAATGTGTCCTCCATGGGTATGCCTCAGGAATTGAGTTTCCAATAGTTCTCAATCCAAGGAGCGGGGAGAACCTTGTGATGCGCCTTGCCGTCATCAAAGCCTACGACTGCCTGGTCGGGGTCGGGGTTGCCATGGAATACCAGAATCTTGGTTTTGGGCGGTTTGGGTGCCACAAACAGATTCAGCGGGAATACGGGGCGGCAGCAGCGCTTGTAGCTTTGTGCCCAGTCATACGGCCACCAGTTCACTTTCTTCATCGCATAGGTGAGGAATGCCTGCTCGGTCGGGAACTGCGCCTTGTCGTGGGCTCGGTCAAACTCCCGGATGAAGGTGTCGTAGATATAGCCTGACTTGCCAGCCTCAAATCGGTAGATGGAGGAGTTGCCGATATTCGGGCGCTTGCGGAACAGGGTCTTGTGCCATTCAATCCAGTTGTGGATGATGCAGTTTTCTCCCGGCTTGTAGTCGAAGAAGCAGTCGATATCGTCCATGATGACCACATCCACATCCAGGAACAGGGTGGGCCCCTTCAGATTGGCAAATCCATCCTGGGTAATGGCCAGCTTTGAGAAAATTCCCGGCCATTCGGCTTCATTCTTGTATCCGGGGTTGGGAGGGAAGGGCTGAGCGTCAATGCCTTCATCGAGTCCGGTCGGGTCGTCTGTGACGCAGACAAATCGGAAGGGTCGGTGAAGGTGTTTCTTGACAGAACGGTAGAGAGTATTAGTGTATGCTGCGGGGTAACGCGTACCCCATTTCAGGCAAATGACGTTGCAGGTTGCATCCTCGCTCATAATACTATCATACTAGCTTCTAAATATTCTCATGTCAAGTCATTTCTACTTGTTTTCCTGCCGCTGGAGGCGGGGAAAATCAAATGAACGCGTCGCCGTAGAGTATGATTGGCGCTTCTTATCGCCGCTGAATCAGGTCTTCGGGCGCCGCTTCACGGCTGACTCCTTCAAGTGGCTGGGCAGTTGGGATATATAGGAGGCGCATGCCGGTGCCCCGGCTGTGCGGCATTCATTGGAACTGCCGCGCAGGAAATCTTTGCGCCGCATGTGCGCTTTTGTTGACTTTGTACATATTTTATGCTCGCTATTTCAGGAAAAATCGTTATAATGGCGCCAGCAAGGTATCACCGCCTTATCAGGTAGGTGCCAGGCTTTTTTCCACTACAACATACTCATTACTATGCAGTACACACACGAAGTAGAACAGATGTGTTGCGTCAAGAAGGGCTGCAATCACGGCCCCGCTCCCATCCCTCAGGAGGGTGCCTGGACGCAATCCACCAAGATTGAGGATATTTCCGGCCTTACCCACGGTGTGGGTTGGTGCGCTCCTCAGCAGGGTGCTTGCAAGCTGACCCTGAATGTGAAGCAGGGTGTTATTCAGGAAGCCCTTGTTGAAACCATCGGCTGCTCCGGCATGACTCACTCCGCTGCCATGGCTTCTGAAATTCTGCCCGGCAAGACCGTACTCGAGGCTCTGAACACTGACCTTGTGTGCGACGCTATCAACACCGCCATGCGCGAACTCTTCCTGCAGATTGTGTACGGTCGTACTCAGAGTGCATACTCTGAAGGCGGTCTGCCCATCGGTGCTGGTCTGGAAGACCTGGGTAAGGGTCTGCGTTCCCAGACTGGTACGCTGTACGGCACGCTGGCCAAGGGTGCCCGTTACCTGGAACTGGCTGAGGGTTACATCACCAAGCTCGCTCTGGACGCCGATGGCGAAATCACCGGTTACCAGTATGTGAAGATGGGCCCGATGATGGAAGACATCAAGAAGGGTATGGACGCCAACGAGGCTATCAAGAAGCACACCGGTTCCTACGGCCGCTTTGCTGATGCCGCCAAGTACATCGACCCCCGCCACGAGTAAAGAACCCCTAATTATAGAACAAGATTATGCCTCTTTTTGAATCTTATTCCCGTCGTATCGACCAGATCCTTCCGGTTCTTGCTCAGTACGGTATCAACTCCTGCGAGGAAGCCGAACAGGTTTGCCTTGAAAAGGGTATCGATGTGCGCGAAATCGTGCGCGGTATCCAGAACATTGCCTTCGAGAACGCTGGCTGGGCCTATGTGGTAGGCGCTGCCATCGCCATCAAGAAGGGCTGCACCAAGGCTGCTGACGCTGCTGAGGCCATCGGTGAAGGTCTGCAGGCTTTCTGCATTCCCGGCTCTGTGGCTGATGACCGCAAGGTGGGTCTGGGTCACGGTAACCTGGCTGCCATGCTTCTGCGCGAGGAGACTGAGTGCTTCTGCTTCCTGGCTGGTCACGAGTCTTTCGCCGCTGCTGAAGGCGCTATCGGTATTGCCCGTTCCGCTAACAAGGTGCGCCAGAAGCCTCTGCGCGTTATCCTGAACGGTCTCGGTAAGGATGCTGCCTACATCATCTCCCGTATCAACGGCTTCACCTACTGCCAGACCAAGTTCGACTACGCTACCGGTAAGGTGGAAGTGGTGAGCAAGAAGGCTTTCTCTGACGGTGAGCGCTCCAAGGTGAACTGCTACGGCGCTGACGACGTGCGCGAAGGTGTGGCCATCATGTGGCTTGAAGGTGTGGACGTTTCCATCACTGGTAACTCCACCAACCCCACCCGCTTCCAGCACCCGGTTGCCGGTACCTACAAGAAGGAATGCACGCTGGCTGGCAAGAAGTACTTCTCCGTAGCCTCCGGTGGTGGTACCGGTCGTACCCTGCACCCGGACAACATGGCTGCCGGTCCCGCTTCTTACGGCATGACCGACACCCTGGGCCGCATGCACAGCGATGCTCAGTTCGCTGGTTCCTCCTCTGTGCCTGCCCACGTGGAAATGATGGGCCTTATCGGCATGGGCAACAACCCCATGGTGGGTGCTACGGTTTCCGTGGCCGTTGCCATCGAGGAAGCCATGAACAAGTAAACCTCCGCGGTTTACACGTATCCTCTGCTCGCCCCGCCTGCTCCTTGCAGCGCGGGGCGAGCTTTTTTTCGCAGTGGAGGAGGGAAAAAGATAGCAATTCTGGAATAGTTCTAATAAATGTCATATAATCGGCTTGATTTTATGCGGCAAATATGTATAGTGGGTTTTCCGATAACAACAATAGAAACGTCTAGTATGAGCGACAAAGTATTATTCTTCGACACCACGCTTCGCGATGGTGAGCAGTGCCCGGGAGCTTCGATGAATCTCCGGCAGAAGCTGGAGGTAGCACGTCAGCTCGAGAAACTAGGCGTAGACATCATCGAGGCCGGTTTCCCCTGCATTTCGGATGGCGACTTTGAGGCTGTGTTCACCATTGCGAACACGGTGAAGAAGTGCCGCATCGCCGGTCTTGCCCGTTGCGTGGAAAACGACATCCGCCGCGCTGCCGCTGCTGTGGCTCCTGCCGGCGACCGTGGTCGTATTCACACCTTCCTGGCCACGAGCCCGCTGCACCGCGAGTTCAAGCTCAAGAAGAGCAAGGAAGAAATCATCGAGATGGCCGTGGCCGGTGTGAAGCTTGCCAAGAGTCTGGTGAATGATGTGGAATTCTCCGCAGAGGACGCCAGCCGCACCGAGCATGACTACCTTGCCCAGGTGGTAGAGGCGGTCATTGATGCCGGCGCCACCACCGTGAACCTGCCGGATACCGTGGGGTTCACCACGCCGCAGGAATACATTGCCATGATTGACTATGTGGTCAAGAATGTGAAGAATATCGACAAGGCTGTCATTTCCGTACACTGCCACAACGATATCGGTCTGGCTGTGGCCAACTCCCTGGCCGCTGTGGCCGCCGGTGCCCGCCAGGTGGAAGGTACGATTAACGGCATTGGTGAGCGTGCAGGTAATGCCGCCATTGAGGAGGTGGCCATGGCTCTCTCCACGCGTCCGGAAGCCTTTGGTTTTGCCACTGGTGAGAAACCGCACAATCTCGAAACCCGCGAAATCGTGAAGACCAGCCGCGTGGTGGCCAGCATGAGCGGCCTTTCCGTGCAGCGTTCCAAGGCCATCGTGGGTGAGAACGCCTTTGCGCACAGCTCCGGCATTCACCAGCACGGCATTCTTGCCAAGCGTGAGACTTACGAGGTAATCGACCCTGCTGAAGTGGGCTGGGGTGAAACGGAGCTTCCGCTCACCAAGCACTCTGGTCGCGCTGCGGTGAAGGCTCGCCTTGAGAAGCTGGGCTATAACCTTTCTGATGCTGAAATCACCCACGTGTTTGAGCGTTTCAAGAAGGTGGGCGATAGCAAGAAGTTTGTGTATGATGATGACCTGGCTTCCCTGGTGAATGATTCGCTTGATACCTGCGATGGCACCTGGAAGATGGTGGATATCCAGTTCGTGGCTGGCTCTGCTGCTCGGCCCACTGCCACCGTGCAGCTGGAGAAGGACGGCAAGATGTACACGGACTGCGCCATTGGTAACGGCCCGGTGAATGCCTGCTTCAAGGCTATCGACCGCATCACCAAGAGCAAGGGCTCTCTGGTGGATTACAATGTGCGTTCCACCTCCGTTGGTCAGGATGCTCTGGGTGAAGTGACGGTGAAGGTGCAGTTCGGTGCCTGTGAGTGCAAGCCGGTTTCCGGCAAGGGCGCTGCTACGGACGTGATTGAGGCCTCCGCCCGCGCCTACCTCAACGCCGTGAACCGCAACATCTCCCTCGAAGCCCTGGCTGCTGCCACACAGGCCTGAGAGTGACTAATCAATAGTCAATTGTCAATCCCATGGATACTCCCATCCGCATCATTGTGGGCCTGGGTAATCCCGGGCGCGATTATGCAGAAACCCGCCACAACGTGGGTTTCATGGTGCTGGATCGCCTGGCGCGCCGGTTCGGAGCTGAATGGAAGCTCGATAAGGCGCGCAAGGGCGAGCTGGCTGCCGGTCCTGGGGTGCTGCTCATCAAGCCGACTACATTCATGAACCTCAGCGGCGAATGCGTAGGGCCCATCATGCGGTACTACAAGTTCGACCCTGAGCAGGTGCTGGTTATCTATGATGATATCTCCTTCCCGGTGGGGACCATGAAATTGCGCTCCAGTGGCTCTGCCGGCGGGCACAATGGTATGAAATCCCTCATTGCCCACCTGGGTGGCGAGAAATTCCCGCGTATCCGCGTGGGTATCGGCGCCCCGGGGCAGAAGGAGATGGTGGGCCATGTGCTTGGCAAATTTGCGCCGGATGAACGCCCGCTGCTGGAGGAATGCCTGGCCAGGGCAGAGGAAGCTACCCTCCTTATGATGAAGGAGGGATTTCAGGCCGCCGCCAACAAGTTCAACGTGAAGAAGGAAAAGAAACCTCGCAAAAAGCCTCAGCCGGAGGAAGACGAGGCTTCCGTGGCGCGTGCGGAAACTTCGCCCGCCGACCCGGCTGCTGTGGAATAATTCTGTATGGTAAGGCGCCTCAGCGGGACTCTGGAAAAAACTACTGCTGTTGCGAATTTGTTTGTTGCAGAGGGTGATTTCGGCACCTCAGCATGCAATCTGCTGTCTCAAGATGTTTTTTTGCTCTTTTTACTGCGCTTTACAGTATTTTTTTTCTTGCGGCGGCATATTTAATACTGTAAACTGCGTCGGCGGCCTATGGCAGGTATCTTGTCATCCCGACGCGCGTGGGAACATGTACCCCTGCGTGGGCTGCTGATCACAATAAACTACACATAAATAATGAAAAAGACACTTATTGCATTGATGGCTCTTGCAAGTGTGGCTGCGGCTGACACTTACACTTCTTCCACTCCTGCGAAGAGCGGCTCTGGTGCTCAGGGGAACTACTATGGTTTCACGCTGGCTCCTGATAACGCCACCTACCTGACCACGAATATCCCCCAAGGTGTTACTGAGCTGAACCTGGACAGCCTTACTATCCTGACTCGTAGCGGCTCCGCCAGCGCCACCGACATGAAGGTGGCCGTGTACACATACACGGGTGATAGCACTGTTGGTACCTACCTGGGTTCTTCCTCCTCCACGGGTACAGGGGTTGCCGCTGATACTACCCTTACGCTGACCTTCAGCGGTGTGACTATCGATCCGACTGCTCGTTACCAGTTCCTGTTTGTTCAGGCTGATGCTACTGACTTGACTCTGGGCACTTTTGATGGTTATAAGTCTGTTGCTATCGCCTGGGGTATTTCCGTGACCAACAGCTTCTCAGCTCAGATTCCTGGTGGCTGGGGTACCTATAAGGGCAATGGCATCAACTCCTGGGAAGGTAACTATGTTCCCGTGACTACGCTGACCATGAGCACCGTTGCCTCCACCGAGACTCCCTCTATCCCCGAGCCCGCCACGGCTACGCTGAGCCTGCTGGCTTTGGCCGGTCTGGCTGCTCGCCGCCGTCGTCGCTAAGGCTGGCGATGAGTCCCGGACTCCGAAAATTGAATACACAAGGCCTGCTGCTCCGTGGAACAGCAGGCTTTTTCTGTGTCCCCGGCGTAGGGATGGGACAATATTCACACTCATCCCAAAGGATGCAGCGCCAAATTGGAGTTTGTCGGGCGGCTGTTTTTGTCGGAGCTCGGGACTTTTTGTCCCTCAACGGTTATGTTTTTGGGACTAAAAGGCCCGAGCTCCGCAGGGTTTGAGCCCCCCCCCCAAACCCCACT
>JAZRJB010000095.1:0-23967 GCA_045645565.1 Akkermansia sp.
GAATATAGCAATTTTTACAGGGTCTGCCAAGAAAGAATCATCATTTTTATGATTGCAGGTAATGTATTGAAAATTACACGTGTCCCAAAGTTTGAGTACGGAGCTAGATAAATTGGAATTCGGCGAGCCAACGGCGAGCGGAAACTTGAGCCCGCAAGGGCGACAGAATCATAGCCCAGGGCGTGAGCCCTGGGTATGGTGTAGTAATAAGACCGGAACCCCGCCAGCTGGCGGGGTGGGAGGGGGGCGCTGCTAAAACACTAAGCCGAAGCTTCTGCCACCCACTCCGCTACGCTCCGGGGTTCTGATATGTTTTTCATTTTACCCTGGGTTCCGCTGCTGACGCAGCTCCACCCAGGGCTATTATTCTGTCGCCCTCTCCGAGGGCTCAAAATTCCTCGGGCTTTCAGCCCGACAAAGTCCAATCTATCGAGATGAGGGGGGATTCTTCCAAAATGTTGCTGATATTTCTATTCTCTACAAAATCTTTGGGACACGTGTGATTGAAAATAATGATGAGCTTTTTGTACTTGTCAAAGATAAGGTGCTTCAGGTAGAATAAAAACATGCGAAGAAAATATCTACTGACAATGCTGGTTGCAGGACTGATGGGTGCCGGATGGGTTTCTTCCGCCGCGGAGGCGCCTAAGCCGTATGGCCCGCTGCCTACTAAGCAACAGGTAGATTGGCTGCGTATGGAGTGGTATGCATTTGTGCATTTCGGCTTGAACACATACACAGACCGGGAATGGGGATATGGAGATGAATCTCCGGGGTTGTTCAACCCGTCATCCTTTGATGCAAAGGCTATAGTGAAGACCTTCAAGGATGCCGGGATGAAGGGTATGATTTATACAGCTAAGCATCATGATGGATTCTGCACCTGGCCGACAAAATCAACCAAACACAACGTGACAAAATCTCCCTGGAAACGGGGGAAGGGCGATGTTGTGCGGGAGTTCGCAGAGGCTTGCAAGACATACAATTTTGCATTTGGTACCTACCTTTCCCCATGGGACCGAAATTGTGCAGAATACGGCAGAGCCGGCTACTTGAAGGTTTATTACAAACAGATAGAAGAGCTGCTCACCAAATACGGCCCGATTTTTGAAATCTGGTTTGATGGAGCCATGGGTGGCGATGGCTATTATGGCGGAGCCCGCGAGAACCGCAATATCGGTGAGGCTGATAACTATTACAACTACAAACAAGTTGTGAAAAATATCCGCCGCCTGCAGCCGGACTGCATTATCTGGGGGGCTGCTGGTCGAGGAGATGTTACCTGGGCCGGTTCGGAAAAAGGCTTTGCCAAGGAATACCCCCTGTGGAATGTTCAGGGTGAGAAATGGATATCACTTGAGGCAGATACCCCCATTAACCACCGTGGCTGGTTCTGGCACCCGGGGCAGGGCGGGAATGTTAAAACGCCCGAACATCTGATGGATGTCTACCTGTGCAGTGTAGGGCGCGGTGCAAATCTGATTCTGAATCTGGCGCCTAACCGGGATGGCCGGCTGGATGAAGCCGATGTTGCCGTGTTGCAGGCATTCGGCCGTATGCGCAAGAAACTTCTGGCTAAGGATTTTGCCAAGGGGGCTAAGGCGGAAGCCAGTAGTAAAAGAGGAGCGGAGTTCGATGCTGCCTGCCTGACGGATGGTGACATAGAGAGCTACTGGTGCCCGGCGGATGGTGCGAAGGAACCCCACCAGGCTGAGATTGTTCTGAAATCGCCTGCAACGTTTGACGTTATTCGCCTGAGGGAGCAAATCCGCCTCGGTCAGCGAGTAGAGGCCTTCAGAGTGGAAGCCTGGGTGGATGGCGACTGGAAGGAGATTGTATCTCCCGGTCAACCAGGGGAAAAAGAGCAAGGATTCGATGGGGCTCGTGGTGGTAAAGGGCATACAATTGGTCACCAAGTGCTGCGTTGGCTGCCGGAACCAGTCACAACGGAAAAGCTGAGACTGACCATAACGCGGAGCAAGGCGGTCCCATGTATTGCAGAATTTTCCCTGCTTCTGATGCCTCAGAATTCAGATGCTGAGCAAGTGGCAGAAGAAACGCCTGCCGATAACGCGCTGGATAGCTCGGATTGGGAGTTCAGTGGCACTATGGCATCCCGCGTGCCTATGGCCTTCGATGGTAATCCTGACACTATGTGGCAATCCCGTAAAACACCTGCTCATTTTGTGGTGGATATGAAGAAAAAACACAAAATCAGCGGCTTTTCGTATTTGCCCCGCCAGGACGGTAAGACCGAGGGGATGACCACGCGTTATTACATCGAATTGAGTAGGGATAAGAAGAAATGGAAAAAAGTGACCGAGGGTGAGTTTGGTAACCTGCGGGCAAATCCGGTGGAGCAGATTATTTCGTTCCCCAGCACCACTGCCCGTTATTTCCGTTTCGTCTCGACCCAGGCACTGGATGGCAAGGGAAGCAGTGTGGCAGAAATGAAAATATATGCCGACGCCCGGTAACGCGCCATAAAACAGTCTGTTGACCAGCCGGAGAATGGGCCGTCGCTTTGTTAGATGTCGTACAAATGTGATACTAAATAAAATATATATAATATGAAAAAATACCTCGATTGGCAAATAAGACCGACCACATGGATAACCCTGGTCGCGGCTTTACTGAGTCTGTGCAGTGCATTTGTCCTGCCGGATGGGTATGGAGACAAGAACAGCCCTGTGGAAAATATCCAGATGCTGGTTCTGCTGGTGGGAATCTGTGTGACGTCAACGGCAAAAGTGCGACGGAAAATGTTTGTCTTTGCTACACTTTGTCTGTTACTGATGCTGGCGCGTGAAGTGAATTATGGTCGCACGCTGATTTTCTTTGCCGACCCTGAGCATGCAAACCAGTATCCCAAGTGGAAAGACTTGGAATATGGGTGGATTGCGCATCTGGTAGTCGGGCTGTACATGTTGTGGCTGCTGGTGTATTTCATCTGGCAGAAAGTGTGGAAGGAAGTGTGGGAGGTTTTACGCACACTCCGGGTACCGGCATGTGATATACTGCTGGCTCTCTGCGGTCTTGTCGTAGGTGTGGCGTTTGAGTCTCTGCATGACTGCCTGAGCGAAGAACTTGGTGAAGTTGTGATGTATGTTGCCGCCGTGGGAATTCTGTATCTTTATTCCCGGGATAAGGTGAGAAAAATCTGATAAGGACAGAAACAACGAAAAAAACGGAGGCTGCCCGCTTATTCTTGAAAGAGGAGGGACTTCAAAGGAATAGTGCGTGCAGCTCCCTTTGTGGTGGAATCTCAAATGCGGGGGTGCTTTACCGTGTGAAAATTGAACAAAAACAGGTAGTAAGGAGTCTGATTACATACTATGAGTGAAAATAAGATGAGTGACCCGTTCTGGTGGAGGCAGGGGTGGGTGCCGTATGCTGTGCTGGTGCTGGTGGCTGCCGCGGCAGATTTGTGTTTCCCGATGCTGAGTACCCCGTCGGTATTGAGCCCGACCACCGGAGGCTCCGTACTCGGGCTCGGAACAGGAATAGGTGTGCTGTTGCTGATAACTGCTATTCTGATGCTGAGAAAGGATTTTACGCGCCGCGAGCAGGTGTTTCTTGGCGCCTTGGCGGCGGTCGGATTTCTGGGGCAGCTGGTGAGCGGCAGCATACCATGCTGGATGGTGGTCCTGCCGTTACCCTTTTGTGTTATAATTTTCGGGCCAGGAAAGGCCCTGCCGGCGGAGCCGGGCGTTGAGTACCGCAACTGGTTCCGCTATTGGATGGACCGGCGCAAGAAAATACAGCTGAGCGGCTGGACCGCGATGCTGCCGACCATCATGAGCGTGTTGATTGGCGTGGTGGCGTTTGTGGCATTCTTGTGCATATTTGCAACGGGGAATCCGGTGGTGCAGCTGGTGTGGGAAACTTTGGTTTCATGGTGGAATGCCCTGGTAGAGTATCTGCAAATCAGCTGGGATTTCTGCATGCACGTAATCGTTTGGGGCGTAGGTATCTGTGCATTTGCCCTGTTCACTGTTCGTCGACCGTCGTCGGATGTCACAAGTCTGCCAGAGATTCCGGCAGAAGGAACGGACGGTACGAGTCTGCTTCCGCATTTGCCGCTTACGGTTCTGCTTGGTGTGAACCTGGCCTTCCTGATTGCCACTGCGTCAGATGTCGCGTTCCTGTGGTTCCGCAACGTACCGGAAGGAATATCCCAGACTGATTATTTGTACGAAGGCGTCGGGGCAATCGTGTGGGCGTCAATGCTGGCGGCAGGTTTGCTGTTATTCTTTTTCCGGAGCAGCGGCAGCGTGCGGCGGACTGTTGTACCCAAAGCCTTGGGATATGCGTTGCTGGTTCAGACCCTGCTGCTGGCCGTGAGCGTCTATGTGCGTCTGTATAACCAGGTGCTGGCGTATTCGTTCTCACCGCGGCGTATCCAGGCCGCAGAATGCCTGTTGCTGGGTGTCGCCGGGCTGATTATTCTGCTGTGTTACATGAGGAGCCGCGGTGGTTTTCTGCGGCATACCCGTATATGCCTGGGAACGCTGGGGCTCATGACCCTGGTGTTTACGGTGAATCCCCCTGCATCTCTGTCGGGTGATTTGAATCTCCGGTATGCGGCCGGGCATCCGGAATGGCGCTTTTCAATACAAGATTTCCGGCAAGGTTGTTTTTCTGTCGAGGATAATCTCCCGTTTGCGCTGTATGTGTATGAGCAGGAGAAAAACGCCATCCCTGCCGGGGTGGAATGGAAGTCGTTATCGGACGACTGGGCCCGGCGGATGGTGCATTTTGAAGCCAGCCTGAGGAATGCAGCCATTCGGGAGGAGCGAAATTACGGTTCCTGGCGTGGATTCACCTTGCGCGGTTACTGGAATCGCCCTGCGGCAGAGGTGATATTGGGACGCCCCATTGCCCCGGCCAAAGTAGAGCCCGTGCATTGAACCCATGATTGAATGGAGCCGCATAGAATCCATGGCAGAATGCCGGAACTCCGATTGGTGGGGCTTGTATGAACAAGCGTTTCCACCATCTGAGCGACGCTCTTCCGCCCAGCATGCAGCTGCCATGGATGATGCGGCTTTTCATTGCTTCTCACTGTCGGATGAGAGCGGTTTTGCTGGTATCTTTGCATACTGGGAATGGGATTCGATTGCCTATATCGAACATTTTGCCATTCTACCGGGGCGGCGCGGGCAGGGACTGGGACACCGGGTTCTGGAATCCATGGCCGGGCGTAAACTCATTCTGGAAATTGAACCGATAGTGGATGCGCATACGGCAAGGCGATTTTCGTTTTATGAATCCTGCGGTTTCGAGAGAGTCTGCCAGCCGCACCTGCAGCTAGCCTACCAGGCGGGGCAACCGGATGTACCCTTGTGGCTTATGAGCCGACCGGGGCTGGCAGCAGGGGAGATAGAGGATTTCGAGCGATTGTACCATGCGGGACCCATGCGCTACCGTGACGAAGCTTGACAGCACGCAACCAGCGGTGTATCATTCGGTACATGAAGCGCATCGGTATTTATGCGGGAAGTTTTGACCCGCCCACCAATGGTCACTTGTGGAT
This sequence comes from Akkermansia sp., assembly GCA_045645565.1. Lineage (GTDB taxonomy): Bacteria > Verrucomicrobiota > Verrucomicrobiia > Verrucomicrobiales > Akkermansiaceae > Akkermansia. The sequence goes on from JAZRJB010000095.1 coordinate 5,537, forward strand.
GATACAACAAGGAGCGGCGTTGTTTGATGAATTGGTGGTTGTGCTGGGGGTGAATCCGGATAAGAAAGGCTTTCTGAGTGAGCCTCAGCGCATGGATGCTTTGCGGGGGCTGCTTCCCCTTGTTCCGTCAAATGTCCGTGTGGAAAAAATGAGTGGCGGTTTTCTGGTTGATTACGCCCGGCGCATACAGGCTACGCATCTGCTCCGCGGGGTGCGCAATACTGTGGATTTTGAATATGAGAAATCCATGGATCGCATGAACGCCCGCATGGAGCCGTCTATTCAGACCGTCTATCTGATGCCGCCGCCGGAGCTGGAGTCCATTTCGTCCTCCTTCGTGCGCGGATTTGTAGGAGTTCAGGATTGGCAGCGCTGGGTGAGAGAATGTGTGCCGGCCAATGTGTTCAATATCATTGTGAGCAAGGGTAATTAACATGATATACTGGGATAATAACGCAACGACGGCCGTGGCTCCTGAGGTGCTGGAGGCCATGCTGCCGTATCTTCGCGAGCAATTTTACAATCCTTCTGCAGCTTATGGTGCGGGCAGAGCCGTGCGCAATGCCATAGATGCCGCCCGGGAACAAGTGGCTGCCCTGGTCGGGGCTGATGCCTCTGAGATTATCTTTACCTCTGGTGGAACAGAGGCATCCAACTTTGCGTTATCTCAGTTTCAACGCGTGCTGACATTGGCTACGGAGCATCCTGCCACGCTGCGAACCGCCCGGGGTGAGGCTGCTCCTGTTCTGGCAAATGGGCAGGCTGACCTGCCGGAGTGGCGGGAACTGCTGCCTGGGCATGATGGCGCCAGTTTTGCCTGGGCTAATCATGAAACCGGGGTGGTACAACCCGTGCGCTCCCTTGCCACCGCAGCGCATGATGCCGGGGCCCGGGTTCATGTGGATGTGGTTCAGGCTGCGGGCAAGCTCCCCATTGCGCTGCATGATTACCCGGTGGACTTTGCATCGCTTTCGGCGCATAAACTGCATGGTCCCAAGGGGGTAGGGGCTCTTTATGTACGCACGGGGACGACCTGTTCTCCGCTGCTGACTGGTGGTGCGCAGGAAGATTACCGCCGGGCCGGCACTGAGAATGTGGCCGGTATCATTGGTTTTGGCAAGGCGGCAGAGCTGGCTCTGAAGGCTGCTGATGATTATGCGCAGCTGGCAGCCTTGAGAGACCGGTTTGTCAGTGCGATTTCTGCAGCCGGGATAGAGGTCAGCATCAATGGTGGAGCCGCGCCGCGATTGCCGCATGTGCTTAATATGCGGGTACCTGGCGTATCTGCGGAATCCTTGTTCCTGCTGCTGGAACCCGCTGGTCTGCTGTGTTCTACGGGGTCTGCCTGCACCAGTTCAGAACCGCATCCCAGCCATGTGCTGCTGGCTATGGGGCTGCCGGATAAGCAGGTGCGTGAATCATTGCGCTTTTCTCTTTCCCGTTACACCACCGCTGATGAGGTGGAGGCTGCCGCCGCTCTTTTTATAGCCGCTTGTCGAAAGGTGCGTTCCGTGCAGTCTGCCATCACCGGTCCTGTGATGGTATACCGTTGATGCTGTATTTTTTATGAAAATCAAGAAGCTGTTGCTTATTGGGCCTGTTCTGGTCATTTTTTGTTACCAATTTATGAGTATTGGGTATTACATAACCGGTTCCGTGTTGTTGCTGGCTATCCTTCTGGGGCTGGTCTTAGCCTGGAGGTCCCAGCCGTCCCAAACTGAATATGGCAGAATGATACAGGCTACGGTGGATGAATATAACCCGGAACTTGCCCGTAAGGTGCTTGCCGGCATGAATGAAGAAACCCGGGTTGAGTTCCAGAAATCCACAGAATTGCTCTACTTGGCTTTGCTCAAAGGGAAGACCGCAGGCGCTGAGCTGCTGCTTGAGCTGGGTATGGATGTAAATGCCTTTTTATCTCCCGGGCACACTGAAACCTCTCTGTTGCAGACGTTCTGCGTGGAACCCAGGCCCAATATGGCCGCCATTCGTTTTCTGCTTGAGCATGGGGCTCATCCGGATGCCGGTCTTTCTTTCCCGCCTATGATCAATGCGCTGGCTCATGGTAATGATGAACTGGTGCAGTTGCTGCTGAAGTTCGGTGCTACTCCTGGTGGCATGGGGCAGGCGATTAACCCCTCGGGCAATACCCCATTGCATTCCATTTGCTCGGAGCGCGATGTATCTCAAAAATCTCACGTTCTGGAGCGGGTCAGGGCCCTGCTGGCAGCTGGTGCAGATGTGAATGCTCTGACGACCGCCGGCTATACGCCGCTGGATGTGGCTCTGGAACCGAAAGGAGATGACTCCAAGGCGGTGGGTGAAGGAAATGATGCCGAGCCCTTGAACAAAGAGCTGATTGCCCTGTTGAAGGAGCATGGCGCCCTGCGCGGTTGCCAGCTGCGTATGCCGCGCCCCCGTTTCTGCGGCCGTGTGCTGATTGATGGCGCCCTGCCGGAGGCAGACCAGCTGCGCAACCTCTGCCTGGGGGAATCCGGTGCTGTGGTGCAGCCGGTGAACCACGCATGGATGGGCGAGGGGCTGGGCGCTCTGGTCGGTGAGGCCGCCATGAACGATGATGAGATGCGAGCCGCCCTGGCACATATCTGTTATATTGAAATCACGCTGGAAGAACCGGGGGCTGTTCCAATGGAACTGGCGCTCCGTTATGTGAAGCTACTCTGTTCCGTGGCTACGCATTCCTGCTGTGTGGGAATTGATTTCGGACGCACGGTGATTGCCCCGCAATATGCTTTTCACCTGACCGAACACCCGGAGCTTATCCTACCTGTTCTGGTGCAGGGAAAATTGCAGGACCTTGGCTTAGGTTGCGAAAGCATCGTGACGGAAGGCATGGCTGATTTCGGCTACCTTGAGGTGGTGTATACTGATTCACAGTCGGCTAAGGCAACAGGTATTGTTCAGTCCGTGATTCTGCCCATGCTGCTGACCTATTCCATCTGCCTTGAGCATAACCACCGGGCATTTGTTGCACCGGATTTTTCACTCGTGGCAAAAATTGAGCCGCTTGGGCCGGATGGAAGTCCGGTTCTTTCTATTCGCCCGGATCGTGAGCGTTATTGCGATTGATATTACGCCACCATGAAATTCCTGCGCCGCTTTATTCAGGGGTCTCCCTTGTTTCTGCCGCTCGTTGCGGTGGGTGGGGCTGTTCCTGGTGGGTGGTGGTATGCGATTTCCGGGTGTGTTACTATCCTGGCGCTCATGTGTCGCTTGTGGCGCATAGCGTTGTGTACCGCATTGTGTGCGCTGGTGGCGGGTGTGCATACCCGGTTGGTGGAGCAGCGCGCTGCTGAGTTCTGCGAATTTGCCGAATGCCAGGAGGTTGTAGAGCTGAGGGGGACTGTGGAACGCGTCTTGAACCGTGGGTGCGTGCTGAGTACTGGATGGAATGGGGTGAGGGTGGTGCTTCGGGGGCAGATGCTGTATACCCCCGGGGATGTGGTTCGTGTGCGGGCTCAGTGGCAGCCGCCCCGTCCTGCCGGGGTTTCCGGGGTGTTTGATGCTGCCGGCTGGATGCGGGGGCAGGGCATAAGCGCCTCTCTGGATTTTATTGAGGGTGAAAAACTAGGAAAGCCTCTGTCATTGCGAACATTGCAGCACTGGGGGCTGCGTATGAGGGAGCGTATGGCTCGCAGACTGATGCCCCACGGAACGGAAAGTGCCCCCACGCGGCAGGTTTTGTGTGCGCTTGTTCTGGGGGATAAGAGCGGGGCTGAAGAGGAAACCATGGAGGGATTCCGCAAGGGTGGGTGTTTGCATGCCTTTGCGGTGAGTGGGTTGCACGTGGGGCTTGTTGCGGGGATTCTGTGGTTGGCATTTCGTTTGCTGCGGGTGCGACCTGTGGTGATACGCCCGCTACTGTTGCTGACGGTCGGGGTGTATGTGCTGACCACGGGCTGTGCGGTTCCGGCCTTGCGGGCGTATGTGATGATGAGTGTCCTTCTGCTCGGCTATATACTACGGCGCCGGGTGAGTCTGCTGAATACATGGAGCTTTGCGGCATTACTGGTTCTGCTGGTTGAACCCAGCCAGTTGTATAATGCCGGATTTATACTCTCTTTCGGCGTGTATGCGGCGTTGTGCGTGGCATTACGCGCCTGCATGACAGACCGTGCCTGGTTTGGTCCGGATGATTACATTCCGGTATCGCTGAGGTCCCCGTGGGAGATGCGGTTGAGCAATCTGGAACTGGCGGTGCGTGGGGCTGTTGTTGTTGCGCTGAGTGCCTGGCTGGTTTCAGTGCCTGTTACTCTGTATTTCTTTCATTCTTTAAATACCACGAGTTTTCTGACGAATATAGCCATTACACCGCTGCTGCCGGTGGTGATGTTCTGCGGGCTGGTTCATTTATGCACTGCGGGAATTCCCTGGGTTGGCGCCGCCACGGGGTGGGCAGCTCAGAAATCTGCTGCATTGTTGCTGGGGATGGTGAGCTGGTTTGGAGAATTGCCGTATGCGTATCTCCCGGCTCAGGAACCAGCTGCGGTGGATGCCCTTATGGTTCAGGGAACCGGGTTCGGGGGCAGTTTCTGCATGCTGGGGAACCACGGTGTGCTGATTGATTGTGGTAATGAAACCACGGCGGAGTTGCAGACCGTTCCCACATTGTTCCATAGTGGGTTTACCCCGGCGGCGCTGCTGGTGACGACTTCCCGGGTGAGTTCAGGTGGTGGGGAGGAGGTTGTGCAACGGGCCTGGCCTCAGGTGCAGGTGATTCATGCAGAAGACCTGCCGCCGGAAGGTTGTGTGTTCGAATCGCAGGCTGGGCGCTTCACGGTATTGCCGCCGCCGGCTGACCAGCCGCGCAAAAAGGCAATGGATTATCACCCGATTGTTCTCTGGGAGACGCCCGCTGGACGCGTGCTTTATGTGGGGGATGCAGCCTATTCAACTTACGCAGCGTTGGCACCGGCGCCGGCATCGGTTGTTATTCTGGGCAGGCACCCACAGATGCCGGTACAGGAAGCGGACGTAGAAGCCCGGCGTGTCATCCTGCTGCCGGATGCTGAGTCAGAAAAACAGGTTGGCGAGCGAGAATGCCTGATTTTGCCGCATTTCGACTCAGTGCATGATGGTGCCGCTGAGCATGCCAGCCCGTTGCCCCTGCCCCCGGGGGCTTAGTAAGAACCTTCTCAGCGGGTGGAAATAGTGAGCCCCTTGAGCAGGATTTCGAGGTTGTTCTGGGTCTGGTCGATGTTCTTGAGGAGAGTCTGCAAGCCCTCCCAGCCGGGCAGAGTTGCCAGCTGCCGGCGAATTTGCAGAACTCGGAGCATCTCATCCGGGTGGTAGAGGCGGTCATCATTGCGGGTGCCGCTCTGCGGAATGGAAATAGCCGGGTAGATGCGGCGTTCGGAAAGTTCTCGATCCAGTCGGATTTCCATGTTGCCGGTGCCTTTGAACTCCTCGAAGATGATTTCATCCATGCGGGATTCTGTTTCGATGAGACAGGTGGCAATGATAGTCAGGCTGCCTCCTTCCTCAACCTTGCGGGCTGCTCCGAAGAACTTGCGGGGCTTTTCCAGCGCATTGGAACCCAGACCACCGGACATGGTGCGACCACCGATCTGGTTGGCGTTATACCCACGCGCCAGTCGGGTCAGGGAGTCAAGCATGATGATGACATCATTCCCTTGCTCAACAAGGCGCCGGGCGCGTTCCAGCAGCAGGTCGCTCAGCTGGGCGTGGCGGCGCGACGGTTCATCAAATGTGGAGGCATACACCGGCACGTCCACTGTGTCTTCAAAATCCGTTACTTCCTCAGGGCGTTCATCCAGCAGCAGAACCAGCAGATGCGCATCCGGATAGTTGGCTCGCAGGCTCTTTGCCATTGTTTTAAGCAGCACAGTCTTGCCACCGCGCGGCGGGGCTACCACCAATGCGCGCTGCCCCAGCCCCAGCGGGGTAATGAGGTCCAGCACGCGCATTGCCGGGGATTTAATGTCCGGGTTCTCCAGAATAAGGCGGTCAGTGGGAATCAGCGGTGTGAGCTTATCAAAAGGCTTGGGTTGCTGGAAGTCGGCAACGGGCTTTCCTTCAATTTCCAGAACCTCACCCACCATGAGATTGCGTTCCTGCTTGCCTTGAGCCGGGCGCAGTTTCACCTTGATGCTGTTTCCTGGGCGGAGTCCGTGTTTGCGGAGGATATCCTGAGAAACCCGGGGGTCATCTTCGCCGGGTCGGAAACTACGGGCGGCATCGCGCAGGAAAACCATGTTGTCCTTGCTGAATTCCAGAATACCGCTGACTATGACCTGACTCCCTTCCGCCAGGTATGTGCGCACCAGTTCTGCCACCAGTTGCGGGCGGGGCAGGGTATCGGTTCCGCGCGGTGCCTGGGTTGTAGCAATGCGCTGAAGCTCATTCAGCGGAAGTCCGCGCAGCTCGTTCATGTCAATGACCAGAGAACGGGCCTTCATGGCTTTTGCTTCGGATGCAAGCTCTGTCGCGTAGAATAACTCCAATTGCTTCCGCAGCATTTCCGGTGAGCCTTCATTCCAGAACACCAGATTAGCGCGGTCTATTTTCTGCTGGGTAGGCATCTGGGCAGCTATCATTGCCTCTGCCTGGCGGCGGTCAAAACCATTGCGCTCAGCCATGCGCTTGATTTGAGTTTCAGTTGTAGCAGCGACAACGCACACCAGATCTGCGCCGAATTCAACCGGGCTTTCAAAGTACAGCGGGATATCCACCAGGAAGGTGTGAACATCCCCGCGCCGCCGTGCCTCAGCCTGGGTATCCAGGCACATCTGAGCTAATTTCGGGTGAATAACGTTATTCAGCTTATCGCGCCCTTCCGGATCATTTTGTACAATGCTGCGCAGAAAGTCCTTATTGACACTGCCATTGTCGCACAGCGCTTCCGTGCCGAAGGCGGTCACCAGATCACGGGAGAGCTTGCCGGACTGCTGCAGCTCTGCCACTGCGGCGTCGCAATCAAAGATTTCCATGCCTGCGCCACTGATTTCCCGCAGCATGTCGACCACTGTGGACTTGCCTGAGGCAATGCCTCCTGTAACAACGATAACCTTCACGCCGCGCATTCTACCACACTGCGCTCCCTGCATCAAGCCCAATCCGCGTGTGTGTGCCGCCTGCGGGCGGAATGGATAAAAAGACTCCCTGATTGCTCTTATTGAACAATCAGGGAGTCGCTATAGCCCCGGTAGGAATCGAACCTACATCAGAGGTACCGGAAACCTCCGTCCTATCCATTGAACGACAGGGCCGCTTAACGCCTGCAATGATGCCACAGGGGACTTCATCTGTCAAGAGGGTAAATTTGACATGAAACAGAGGAATGTTTTTTTCCCTCCGTCATCAGGATTCAGCGTTCTGACTGAAATGCCCGGCGGTTCAATTCATGCAATCCCCCCTCCATGACCGTAAGACGTCTCGAAGATAAAACTATTTGAGAACAGGCTGCGTCAGCATGGAGGCGTGCTGCCATTTCTCTCGTGGTCACGTATCTCCTGTGTCAGTTTCATAGCGCAGAAGTCTGGTCCGCACATGGAACAGAAGTGCGCCTTCTTGGCATTGGCATGGGGCAGGGTAAGGTCGTGATAGGAGCGTGCTTTGTGCGGGTCGAGTGAGAGGTTGAACTGATCCTCCCAGCGGAACTCGAAGCGGGCTTTAGCCAGAGCGTTGTCACGCAGCTGCGCACCGGGGTGCCCCTTGGCCAGGTCTGCTGCATGAGCAGCCAGCTTGTATGTCACCACACCCTCGCGTACGTCTTCTCTATCCGGCAGCCCGAGGTGTTCCTTACGGGTTACATAGCAGAGCATGGCGCAACCTCGTTGCGCGATGATGGCGCCCCCCAGCGCACCTGTGATATGGTCATAACCGGGTGCAATGTCGGTGGCCAGGGGACCCAGTGTGTAGAACGGGGCTTCATAACACCATTCAAGCTGCTTTCGCATGTTTTCCGGGATGAGATGCAGCGGCACATGCCCGGGACCTTCATTCATGACCTGCACCCCCTTATCCCAGGCGCGGCGGGTCAATTCCCCCTGTACCTCCAGTTCTGCCAGTTGGGCAAAGTCGTTGGCATCTGCTATGGAGCCGGGGCGCAGACCATCTCCAATGGATATGGCCACGTCATAAGTGGCAAGAATATCGCAGATTTCATCCCAATGCGTGTAAAGGAAGTTTTCCTGCTTATGCAGCATCATCCATTTGGCAATGATAGACCCACCGCGAGAGACGATGCCCGTGGCTCGGTTGGCTGTATGATACACAAACCGCTCCAGAAGCGCAGCGTGTACCGTCACATAGTCCACACCCTGGCGGGCTTGTTCAATGAGGGTATCGCGGAAAATAGGCCAGCTGAGGTGTTCCACCCGCCCGCTGCATTTCTCCAGACTCTGGTACATTGGCACCGTGCCGATGGGAACCGGGCTGTTGCGCAGAATCCACTCTCTCGTCTTGTGGATATCTTTACCGGTGGATAAATCCATCACCGTATCAGCGCCCCAGTGAATAGCCCACCGGAGTTTTTCCACCTCTTCCTCAATGCCTGAGGTAATGGCCGAATTACCGATATTAGCATTGATTTTGCAGAGGAAGTTGCGCCCGATAATCATAGGCTCGGCTTCCGGATGGTTGATATTGGCGGGTATCAGTGCGCGCCCCGCAGCTATCTCACCCCGGACGAATTCCGGCGTAAAGAAGGCAGGCATATTGCCACCGCGCTGTTCTGCCCGGTGCTGGTAGTGCAGCTGGGCCCGGCTTTGCAGACTCTTAGGCGAAAAACCGGAGATTCCCTCCAATTCACTAGGGCGCGGCATGCCGGTGCCCAGTTCATCCAGCAGTATCTGGGCTGCTTCCGGGCGTGATTTCTGATTGGGGAATTGGTCGTAAATGGCTTTGAATGCAGCCTCGCGTCCCAGGTTTTCGCGAATGGCCACATATTCCATTTCAGGAGTAATAATGCCTCGGCGGGCATATTCCCGCTGGGTCGGTGGCTGATTCAAATCCCGGGCTTCCAGCGCGCCATCCGCCCCCTTGCAGACGTCTTCTCGGGCTTCTATCCACTCCTCTCTCAATTTCGGCAGACCATGTTCAACCTGACCATGAAAATCATCATCGCCCCAAGCTCCAGAACAATCGTATATCCTCACCGGTTCATTGGCTTCCGTTGAGCCATCAGGAAACACAGAATCAGTAAGTGCAACCTCTCGCATGGACACGCGGATGCCCGGGAATAACACCCCAGGCACATAAATACGACGGGAACCGGGATACTTGAGCTTATCGGTCTTCATGCGGGCATTCTACCACTATGAAATCGACTCTTCAAGCCATGTAGTTAAAAAAATTAACAAAAAAGAATCCGATAAGTGGGACCTATCGGATTCTTTTTCTGAAATGGAGAGGTGTCTCTATCCTCAAACGTAACATATTGAAAATACCAAAATGTCTCTGAATCCGGTTTGCCTCATAATAGGTTGTTGGAAGATATATACGGTCAATGTTTAGTGTAATGCTGGTCTGGTGAGCAACTGCCGGTCAATATATCAGGCTTGCATAGAAATACCCGATTCTTCCTCCTGCATTATCAGGAAAGTATGTTTGCATCCAACTTCCCTCGCTTATTTTGAAATAAGTACTTGTCAAAGCAGCCGTACAGGTGTACGATGATGAAAGTGGACGCCAAAGAAAAGCTGAAGCGCATAGGGCAAGCCTGGCTGAGCCGGGGCGGGATACGCAGTCTGAAAATACGGCCGATATGCGAGGAAGCCGGGGTGAGCCCCGGCACCTTCACCTCGCATTACCGCACGCTGCGGGAGTTCAAGGAAATCATCCTGAGCGAATGGTATGAGCCGCTGCGGGAATCGGTTGAGCGCGAGAGTCTTGCTCATGGCAGCTCTTTGGAAGTTCTGAAGGCCGAGTTGCGGGCGTCCATCGGGTTCATCTGCCGTAATTCCGCGGTACTGGTGCAGCTGTATATGGACGCCGCAGCGGGCGAAAAAAGCGTTATCGCGCTGTTTCAAGAGACGCGACTCACCCACCTGGCTCACATACGCCGAGCAGTTATACAGGCCAGTAAGGAGGGTTACCTGCTTGCAGCCGACGGAGATGCACTATTATCCTACCTGATGGGGGCCATAGGTCTGCCTATCATCGTCTTTCAATCCATGAACGGCAAGTTACCGCAAGAAATCAAACTATTGGAGCGATTGAAGCACTCGGCCGGCGAGGTCGCAACTCTGGAACGAATGGAATGGGCCATCAACGGAATCCGCTTATGAAAACTTTACTGAGAATCATCGTGTTAGCACTTATTCTCGGCGCGGGAGCTTATTTCGGGCTGAGGCAGGCACCTGGCAACACTCAGGGATTGACCCTGAACGGCAATGTGGATATACGCAGCGTCGAGGTCTCCGGCCGGGTGGCGGGACGCCTGCAAACGCTGGAGGTCGATGAGGGGACCATGGTCAAAGCCGGTACAAGACTGGGACAACTCGACCCTCAACCCTACGAAATAGCCCTGCGACAGGCCCAGGGGGATGTCGCCGTGGCACAGGAAGCCATCACCACAGCAGAGGGCAATGAGAACGCGGCACGGGCCTCGCTCCAACTGTTGCGGGCAGGTTATCGTCCGGAGGAAATAGAGAAAGCGCGAGCGGAACTCGCCGCGCAGGAGGCCGTACTGGTCAATGCTCAGCAGGAATTCAAACGCCAACAGAGCCTACTGAATAACCGAGCCGTATCTCAGCAGGCGTTTGACGATGCGCAGAAAACACTCGACACACAGACACAAGTCGTTGCTGCTCATCGTGCAGCCCTGAGCATGCTGAAAGCCGGCTACCGTCAGGAGGAAATAGAACGCGCAGAGGCTCAACTACAGGCTGCAACCTCTGCCGTTGCAGAAGCCAGGGCACGGCACGCCGCAGCCCTCGTGCGAGAGGAACAGGCTGAGCTCAATCTGGCAGACACCCGGATCACGGCTCCCTCAGACGGCATTGTGACCACTCGTATAGCTGAACCCGGCAGCATGCTCCAGGTCGGGGCTCCCGTGCTGAGCATTTCTCTGCGCTCGCCGATTCGGGTGCGTGCTTATGTGGACGAAATCCATCTGGATGCCGTAAAACTCGGCATGTCGGTAAACGTGAGGACAGACGGCGGGACTGAATGCCACGGCACCGTGACCTACATCTCACCGCAAGCGGAGTTTACCCCCAAAACCGTGCAAACCGCCGACATCAGAACAACTCTGGTATATCGTATTCTCGTCACTCTGGATCCCGGAGCGGAGCACCTGAATGCCGGAGCCCCCGTCACCGTTATCATCCCCTGATTTTCCAGCCATGAGCGCCCGCCTCGAAGCTCTCTTTTACCGGTACAAAGGTGCCGATAGGGACACGCTGCGCGGAATTTCACTGGAACTTCACCCCGGCGAAATGCTGGGGCTTATCGGGGCCGATGGCGCGGGCAAAACCACTCTGCTGCGCACCATGGCCGGACTGCTGCGCCCGACAAGGGGCTACCTGAGCATACTGGGCAAAGACCCGCTGAAGCAACACGCGGAACTTAGTCCGAAAGTCGGCTACATGTCGCAGAGGTTCAGCCTGTATGAGGATCTCACCGTGGCCGAAAATATGCAGCTCACCGCAGGACTGAGGGGGATTTCTCCACAGCCGGAGGAGACGCAACAGCTCTTGCAGGCGGCAGGCCTGGACCCCTTCACCCGGCGCCGGGCCGGGCAACTTTCCGGTGGCATGAAACAAAAGCTCGCGCTCATCTGTGCCATGCAGGGGGATGCCGAGCTCCTGCTGCTGGACGAGCCGGGCGTGGGCGTAGACCCCGTATCTCGCCGTGAACTGCGGGCGCTCATCGAGCAGAGCCGCACCGCCGGGCATACTATTGTATGGGCCACCGCGTATCTGGACGAGGCCGCATACTGTGACCGTGTCTGTATTCTCCACGAAGGTCAGGTTTTATACCTCGGCCAACCCGATGCATTGTTGCAGCAGGTGCGCGGCAGAGTGTTTGCCGTATCCTGCCCCACAACCAAACGACTGCTCACCCTGCGCAGCCTGAAGGCAAATGCTGCGGTAATGGACGCCATGTTGGAGGGCAACCGAGTGCGCGTTCTTCTGAAAGAACGGCATGAAAGCACGGCTGAGCTACCACACCATGCGGAGCAAGTGGAACCCAACTTTGAGGAGGCCTTCATCAACCTGATAGGCGGCATGAGAACAACTCCGTCCAAATCGACGGAAACAAACTCTGCCGTTCTGCAACCGATAGTTCAAGCCCCCGATGAAGTGCTGATTACCCGCGACCTCACCAAAAAGTTCGGCGATTTTGTGGCCACGAACAAACTGAACCTGAGGGTACGCCGCGGGGAAATCTTCGGCATACTGGGAGCCAACGGCGCGGGCAAGACTACGGCCTTCCGCATGATATGCGGACTGCTACCGGCCAGTAGCGGCAGCGCAGAACTCATGGGGCTGGACCTGCTGCGAGAACGCCGCAAAGCCAGAGAGCAGCTCGGCTACATGGCTCAGAAGTTTTCCCTATATGCCAGGCTCACCGTTCGGCAAAATCTGTTTTTCTTTGCTGCCGTGTACGGACTGAAGGGCAACACCAAGAGCAAACGAATATCACAAGCCATTGAGCGATTCGAGTTGGCACCCTATCTGCATGCGCCATCCGGCGGACTTCCCGTGGGACTCCGACAGCGGCTTTCCCTGGCCTGCGCCACCCTGCATCGCCCGTCATTTCTGTTTCTCGACGAACCGACATCGGGTGTGGATCCCTTTGCCAGACGTTACTTTTGGGAGCTTATCAATGAGTGGTCCGCTCAGGGTATTACCATTATCGTCACAACACACTTCATGGATGAGGCTCAATACCTGCACCGCATGGTCATCATGAACAAGGGCGAGGTGATCGCTCAGGGAACTCCCGAAGAACTGAAACAAGCCGCAGCAACCGATTCCACGCCTCATCCCACCATGGAGGACGCCTTCATACACTTCATTCAGCGCCACTCATGAAAATCCTCACCATATTGCTGCGCAAAGAGTTCCTGCAATTATGGCGGGATGCCTCCTCCTTTATCCTGGCATTTATACTACCGGTGCTCATGATGCTGCTGTTCGGTTTCTGTATCAATATGGACTCAAGCGTCACCTCCATTGCCGTGGTGAGTGAGGATGAAAGCCCGCAGGCGCACCGAGTGATAGAAAAGTTAACCGGCTCACCGCACATTTCGGCCTGCGTTACAACCAATCGCCAACAGGCCTTTGACATGCTGCACCGGGGCAAGGTTCAGGGCGTGATTGTCTTTCCCGTGCATGCTTCGCGCCGACTGGCTCAACAACAAGGGGGAGCAGAAATTCTGATAGCAACTGATGGCTCCTCACCCAACACCGCACAATTCACCGCACTGTACCTGCAAAGTATCGTGACCATGGCACTCGGGGAAAACCGAACGACAGCGGTCGATATCAGGAGCAGCTTCCTGTATAACCCTGCTGCTGAAAGCCGCCATTACATCGTCCCCGGAGCCATTGCCCTGGTACTGGCCATGGTGGGCACCTTTCTCACCGCCATGGTAGTAGCGCGGGAATGGGAACGCGGCACCATCGAAACCCTGCTGGCAGGGGCTATATCGCGGCTGCAGTTTGTGCTCTCCAAGCTCATTCCCTATTTTCTGCTGGGCATGGGTACTATGTTGGTATGCGTACTGTGCGCTACCTGTATACTGCAAGTACCCATGCGAGGGTCGATCTGGCTCATCTTCGGCATAGCGGGTTTGTTTCTGCTCAGCGTGCTGAGCGTGGGGCTGCTGGTATCCACCCTGGTGCGCAACCAGTACAGCGCCTCTCTGATATCGCTCATGGTGGCCATGCTGCCCTCCATGCTGTTCTCGGGCTTCGTATTCGAGCTCAGCAGCATGCCCTCGTTTGTGCAAGCCATCAGCTACTTCATACCGGCACGCTATCTGTGCACAAGCCTCACGCCGCTCTTCCTTTCCGGCGCAGCCGGGGGTGTTCTGCTGTTGAATGTTGTGTTCATGAGCCTGTCCGGTGCCTTCTGGTTCATCCTTGTTCTTGCCGTCACACCCAAACGTCTGGATTCATGATTTACCGCATCATAGCGCTTATCATTAAGGAACTTCAGGAACAGGTCAGCTCCGCTCGCGGAGTGGCGGTTCTAATTGTACCCATCCTCATACAGACGCTCATTTTCCCCTTCGTAGCTACACAGGACATCACCAACTGCAAGGTCGCCGTCTATTGCGAAGACGCCGGATCGCAGGCAGTCGAATTTCTGCAACGACTCAGCGCCGCCCCATACATCTCAGAGGTGCAGATGCTCTATGGTGACGAGCAGCTCAGACAGGCCCTGGATGAGCAGCTATGCATGGTTGGCATCCATATTCCCCCGACCTTCTCGCGGCACATCGCCCGCGGCGCCGCAGCCCCGATTCAGGTGATCGGCGACGGGCAGCGCTCCAACAGCTCCCAGATTGCGGTAGGCTACGTTTCCGCCATCCTGAATGAACTCTACCATCCGTCAACAAGCGCGACTACCCCCATTGTACGCCACCTGTACAACCCTAATCTTTCCTACAAATGGTTTATTCTGACCTGCCTTTTCGGCATGCTGGGCATGATTACCAGCATGAACATATCGTGCATGGCTCTGGCCAAGGAACGCGAGGCCGGCACTTTCGAGCAATTGTGCGTAACCCCGCTGGCAACGGTTGAAATGCTGGCAGGCAAGGTGGTACCCGCCACCCTGATTCTCATGGTGCAATGTTGTGTCATCTTCGCCGTCGCGACACTGGGATACGGCCTGCCGGTGCAGGGTTCGGTGCCGGCTCTGTTCTGCTCTCTGGTCATTTACTCACTCGCACTGGCGGGCATCGGATTTTCCATATCCTCCTTCTGTTCCACCCAGCAGCAGGCCTTCATCGGCATGTTCTGCTTCATGCTCCCGGCGGTGCTGCTGTCCGGCTTTCTCGCGCCCGTAGAAAACATGCCCGATATCCTGCAATATCTTACCCGCCTCAACCCGCTGTACTACATCTTTATCATCACACGCGGTATCTTTCTGAAAGGATACGATTTCGCGGATATCATTCAACCGCTCACCATCCTTCTCGCTATGGGATCTGTGAGCATGCTGATTGCCTACACCACCCTGCGACGGAGTTGTTCATAGCCGACAAGCACAACCTGATTGCCCTTTACCAGAGTTTCACAGCCGACTCGGCTTTCTGAATCCTGCGCAAGACAGGCATCGAGGATGGCGTCAGAGATCACATGTGTCCCAAAGATTTTGTAAGCAATAGAAACATCAATGACATTTTCGAAGAAGCCCCCTCATCTCGATAAATTGGGATTTGTAGAGTGAATAGTTGTGACAGGCGGTCGTTCCGACCGCGGATTTTTTTGAGCCCGTCAGGGCGGCATATCAATAGAGCCCAGGGCGTGAGCCCTGGGTATGGAATAAAAAGATACCAGAGCCCCGAGCGCAGCGAGTGGGCGGCAGAAGTCGGCGCAGCATCATAAGCCGTGGCTTCCCTGCCACCCCTCCACGTTGGTCGGGGTTCCGGTTATTTTTTATTCCAAACCCAGCGTTCCGCCGCGTTGCGGCTCCACGCTGGGCTATGATTCTGCCGCCCTGCGGGCTCCAAATTCCGCTATGCTGACGCTCCGCAAACTACTCTGCAAATTCCAATTTATCGGGCAGCTTTCTCAAACTTTGGGACACGTGTGCTTTCAACTCTTGACGTTCCGGTCCCTTATGCCTATACTGCATGTACTACCAATACCTATGAAGACACTCATTGCACAGGCAGATTCGATTATCAGGCTCGAATTCTACGTCGGCGGCTTCTTCGGTCCATCATTCCAGCTTTCCCTCACACCGGAGGGGTATGATGCCCGCGCCTGGGAGGTGGACGAGCTTCCCCTGCCCAGGCCCTGCGAACTGAAGCATACACCGACCCGCTTCAAACGCCTCATCCGCCGGCTATTCCGCCACTACGGCATTGCCCGCTGGCGGCACTCATACACCGACCCACACACCAGGGACGGCACCCAGTGGGAACTGGTTCTGCACCGCGCAGCCCCGCAGAAACCGCTGGCATTCAGCGGCAGCAACGCCTACCCGCCGCACTACCGCAGGCTGCTCCGCCTGCTTGCCCCTTATTTTCACGCCTCGCTCCTCCCCTTTTGAATCAGATATCTTAACGTAAAAAAACCTCCCCCGGAATGCACCATGGCAATCCGGGGGAGAGTCGTAAATAAAATCAGCGAGTATCCGGAAGATTACTTCTGAGCAGCTTCCACTGCGGAATAAGTGTCAGCGTAAGCCTTCTCAGCAGCAGCCTTGGCAGCAGCCGTAGCCTTCTCAGCCGTTGCAATCTCAGCGTCAAGCTTGGCAGCAGCAGCCTCGTAAGCCTTGGCGGCAGCAGCATCAGACTTGGCGGCATCATACAGAGCCCAGAGGTTCAGCTTCTTCACAGCCAGCTTCTGAGCCTCGGTGTAGGCAAGAGCAGCAGCATCCGTTGCAGCCTCCTGCTCAGGAGTAGCCCAGGCGTGGTTGTAGCCCTTCACGTCATTCCAGTGGCCGCGGGTGAAATCCGGGAACGTCACAGCGCAGTTGTTGTTGTCCATGGACAGGGAGCCCAGCTCTGCAAGGCAGCACCATTCAGCCAGGTCATACACGTCCATATCCAGGGGCAGACCGTTCTGCAGGCAGTATACCATGCGCACGTCCATGAAGAAGTCCATGCCGCCGTGACCACCTACCTTCTCAGCCATCTCACCATACTTCTTGATGATGGGGTGACGATAGGACTTGCGAAGCTTCTTCATATTCTCCTCGCTCATGAAGGAGTGGGAATCAAGGTCCTCCAGGTCGGGGGCGCCATCCGTCTCAGCCATGTGACCGCTCTCAAGCACGAAGCCCTCGATGGGGTACTTGTTGGCAAAACCGCGGGTACCAGTGAGCTGGAACAGACGGTTGTAGGGCTGCGGGTTCATCACGTTGTGCTGAATCTCCACCACCTTGCCATTCTCCGTGCGCATCAGCGTTGTGGTGTGGTCACCATTGCGGTACTCCGGGCAGGGCTTGCCAGTCTTCTTCTCAACGTACTCCTTACCGTGAACAGACTTGGTGTCCATGGCAACGAGCGTCTTGAAGCGGTCACCGCGGTGAATGTTCATCACCTGAGCCACGGGACCAAGACCATGAGTGGCGTACACGTCACCACGGTTCTCCATGTTGTACTTCATACGCCAGCCGAGCTTCTCGGGGTCATTGGCGGGGTTGCTCCAGTAGGAATCCCAGAAGGGGACCAGGTTGTGAATGTAGGCACCCTTGGCGTACAGAACCTCACCGAACACGCCCTTCTGAGCCATGTTCAGGGAGTCCAGCTCAAACCAGTCATAGCAGCAGTTCTCCAGAATCATGCAGTGCTTGCGGGTCTTCTCAGAAAGGTCAATGAGTTCCCAGCACTGCTGGAGGTTCATGGCGCTGGGCACCTCAATGGCGGTGTGCTTGCCGTTCTCCAGGGCGCACTTAGCCACGGGGAAGTGATGATCCCAGTCGGTGGCAACGTACACAAGGTCAATATCGTCGCGCTTGCAAAGCTCCTCATAACCCGTGGCGCCGGAATAGATGGCAGCGGGGGCAAGACCTGCCTCACGCAGGTACTTCTGGCACTTCTCGGCACGCTTGGCTTCATAGTCACACAGGGCTACTACCTCCACACCGGGAATGTGGGTAAAACGGGCAACGGCACCCGGGCCGCGCATACCAAGGCCCACGAATGCCACGCGAACAGTCTTCATCTTGGGAGCGGTCAGACCAATAACGTGCGTCTGCCCCTCAGCACGAGCAGGAGTTTCCACCACCAGGGTGCCCTTGTCCCAATGCGTTTTTGTGTCCGGAGACAGCGACTGCGCCTGCAGCCCGCTTGCAGCGAAGAGGGCGAGGAACGCCAGCGTCAATACTCGATTCAGTTTCATATCTATGATATATACGGGGATTCTTCTCTATTTCTGTCAATTTTCTTGTTTCATAAATGCCAGAATAGTGAATTCGTGAATAGTCTAGTCATTTCAACGCCTCAGGTCAAGCATATTTTCCACCATCATGGTCTTGTCCACACGTGTCCCAAAGATTTTGTAGAGAATAGAAATATCAGCAACATTTTGGAAGAATCTCCCCCCTCTGCGCAATAAATTGAAATCTTTGGCGAGTCAACGGCGAGCGGAAACTTGAGCCCGCAAGGGCGACAGAATCATAGCCCAGCGTGGAGCCGCCACGCGGCGGAACGCTGGGTTTGGAATAAAACATAACCGGAACCCCGACCAACGTGGAGGGGTGGCAGAGAGGCGCCGCTAAAACACTAAGCCTTAGCTTCTGCCACCCACTCTGCT
>JAZRJB010000096.1:0-15726 GCA_045645565.1 Akkermansia sp.
CGGGGTGAGCAGGCAGTAGGCCGGCTGTTCGGTTTTGGGCGGCAGTTCGGGCAGCAGGGTGGGGTCTGTCTTCAGGCGGCGCAGCATGAACGGGCGCACCAGCTTGCGCAGCGGGCTGAAATCGGTGCCCATTTTCTGCACCATGGCGTTGAATTCCTTTTCAGTGCCCAGCAGACCGGGGGTGAGGAAATGGAAGAGGCTGCGAAGTTCGCTGAGTGAGTTTTCCACCGGGGTGCCGGTGAGCGCGACGCGGCGGGGGGAGCTGAGCTGCATGATGCTGCGTGTGCGCTGCGAATCAGCGTTTTTGATGGCCTGCGCTTCATCCAGCACGAGGGCGGGCAGGGGAACCGCTGCCAGTAGTTCCGCGCAGCGGGTGACCATGCCGTAGGTGGTGAGCGCCACGTGTGCCCGCTTCAGCAGCCAGCCGGGGTTTTTCTGCAGGTAGTCGCAATCCTGCCGGTTCAGGGCGTAGGGGTGCAGCACCAGGGTGTTGAGCTGCGGGGCAAACTTGCGCAATTCTTCTTGCCAGTTGGTGAGCAGAGAGGCCGGGGCTACAATGAGAGCGGCGCGTTCCTCCAGCGCTCCGGTGGCGTGCAGATGCGCCAGCCAGGTAATGACCTGCAGGGTTTTTCCCAGGCCCATATCATCTGCCAGGCAGGCGCCGAACCCCGCCTCAGTCACCCCCAGCAGGAACCGCACGCCGTCCTTCTGGTAAGGGCGCAGGGTTGCTGCCAGGTTTTCGGGGAGTTGTGGTTCCTGCGGGCTGATGCAGAGCTGCTGCAGCGCCTCCTGCAGGGCGGGGGCGGCGGTGGCCCGCATGCCATCTTCATCCGGCGGGGGGATGTTCGGCAGGGTGGTGCTGCGTTTGCCGAGCAACCAGCGCAGCCCCGCCAGCAGGGGGATGCCGCCGGCTGCCATGCGGGTGGCCTGCCGCCAGCTGTTGAGGAGTTTTTCGAGTTTTTCGCGGTCCAGGCGTACCCATTCACCGCGGAAGCGGATGAGCCCGTCATCTCCCGCCAGGAGTTCTTCCAGCTCTGCTTCGCTCAGTTCATGATTGCCCAGCACCACGCGCGGGCTGAAGCGCAGCAGGGTGGAGATATTCAGCGCCGGGGCGCGGTCGGGTTTCTGCCCCTCGCCGCTGCCGGTGGGTTGCAGCTGCACCTCCAGCTCCACCCGGGGCGGGCGGCTCTGCCACAGGTTCACCATGCGGGTCTCAATGCCCGCCTGCTCCAGTAGGGGCAGGCTTTCCAGAAAATCGTATGCCTGGCGTGGCCCCCAGGCGCAGGGGTTGTAGACCGCGCCGGTGTTGATAAGTTCGTTCAGGAAGAAATTGCCCGCAGCCGCCTGCTGCAGCGGCCTCAGCAGGGCGGTGAGGGAATCCACATCATTTGCGTACAATTGCCGGGCCAGTGCCAGTGGCGCGTGGCGGGGCTTGCCATCCTGCCCGGCGCGGTGGATGAAAGTGGCCAGAAAGGCAAAGGGATGCGCCTCGGCCCCCTCGCCGCCATTTTCGGCCAGGTGAAAACACAGCATGCCCAGCTGCTGCCAGCCTTCGCCCAGGTTGCTGAGCCACTTTTCGGGCGTGGTCAGTTCGCGCTCTGCCTGCCAGGCCAGCGCCTCCCCCAGCGTGCCGAACCACTCCACCAGCATGCCGGCTGTCACCGTGCCGCCATACACCGGAGGCATGCTCTCCAGCCAGGCTGCCGCCTGCTGTGGGGATATCTGCGGCGCAGCATCCTCGCCGCGGCGCAGCTGGCGCAAATGCTGCATCATGAGTTCCTGAGCCTTCTCCCGCAACCAGGCTGCAAATGCCCCGGCCCCCACTGGCAGACCATGCCGCAGCAAATCCAGCATGCCGGCCCCTGCGCTGCGTGCAAATGCCCGCCCCAGCCTGGGGTGTTGGTCCGCATGGGTGATGCTCAGCTTCCCTGTCTTTACCGTTAATAATGGAGAGTCAGGCATGGGATGACTGGTGGTGAATGAGGTCTGAAATGAGCGCTTGCGCCGGGGTGAAGGTATCTTGTGCCAGATTAATGGATTTGCTATTCCAAGTCCAGCTTTTTATGTGTGTTTCCTTTCGGCGCCGGGTGCTAAAGAATAACCACCGCCCGACGAATGCGGACGGTGGTCAGTCTCCCGGGGGTGCAAGCTGCTGATTACAGATGCATCTCGATATTGTTTAATTCATTTTCCAGAATCAAATCGCCCAGTTTTATTGCATGGTTAATCATGCGGTATGACATCTGCGGTGAAATTTGTACCTCGTTTTGTAATATCATGTAGCAGAGTTCACGGGCAGCCCACAGCTCTCCCTTCTGGCTTACCTCAAAGAAGAAGCTGGCGCATTCCTCGCTTGTGGCTGCTTCTGGAATGTCCTGGGTCGGGAAATAGCGGTGCAGCAGGCATTTTGCCAGCATGTTGCCCTGGCTGGCAGCGGTGCGCAGCATTCCCTGCGGGTCTGGTGCGTGTTCATTGTCAATCAGGCCGCTGAGGTTCAGCCATGCCAGCATGGTCAAGCCATAGTAATTATACTCATCATCGGGGAAAGACTTCAGAACCATGATGTGTTTGGCGATTTGCTCATCAGCTTCTGCATTCATGGCAGGTCTGGCTTTTTTCAGAAGCCAGACCGCGGTGATTGTATCTAGGTTTACGACCTGACCCATGCCATAGAAAAAAGACAGACCGAAGGCGCCTTTGGCGCTTCCCAATTTGAAGCTTTTCTCGCACAGATGGTATGCCTTTCTCTCGTCTTGCAGAACACCTTTTCCATGCAGATACAGTTGCGCCAGTTCTGCCAGGGCGTCGGGGTGGTCCTTCTCAGCTGCATAGGCTAAGTAGCAAGCTGCTTCATGCAGGTTTTGCGGCGTATTTTCTTCATTAAGCAAGCGCATCGCCACTTCATATTGTGCCGGTGCCACTTCTGCATCTGCAGCCTTTTGATACCAGAGAAATGCTTCTTCCGGGTCCTGGGAGATGCCTCTTCCTGTATCAAGGCTATAGCCGTATTCGTACATACCCTGCGGGTGGCCGGCTTGTGCAGCGCGCTTCAGCCATTCGGTGGATTGTTCCAGATTCTTCTCTGGGCAGTCGTCAGACATGTAATAGTACCCTAAGATGTACATGGCGTCAGGGTAATTGCATTCTGCAAGGTGTTTCATAAAGGAAATTTCTTCTACCAGGTGCGGTGACTCTGGTTCTGCCAAATTCAGGCTGATAAGGGCTATGAAGAACTTTGCGGTGAAATTATCCGGGTCGCACGCTATGAAATGCTCCATGGCGTCATCCAATTGGTCACATGCCAGGTGCTGGATGGCTTCGCTATAATGATAGTCGGTTTCCTCGGTGAGTGCGAATTGTTCTTCACGCAGCTTCTGCGTGTAATAGTAGCAGAAATGCTCGCGATATGAGATAGTAGTATTCATGGTTTATATTGGGTAGGGAAATGGTGTCTTCTTATATGCAGCGTATCAAACCTGCCTTTTTGGTTAAAAAACATTTTTTTTTAATACTGTTAAAAATTTCCGGTTATCGGGTTATTTTGCGTGCGATGACGGGTGATTTGAATGGGGCGAGAGTGAAACTCCACAAATCGTCACTTATCATCCCCTTGTTTTCTCGCCGGCGCTGGCAGGTTTTTCGGCAGTTGGGGGATTCAGCTTTAAAAAAAGAATCCGCCGCAGCTCAATTGAACCACGGCGGATTTTTTAATTAATCACTAATCAATAGTCATTAATCACTTAATGGCATCATAGGCACCCTTGAAGAAGTAGTAGCCCCAGCCCCAATCGGGGTCGCCGGACCAATCCGGGTCGTAGTGGTGGCGGGGCTTCAGGAAGCGTTCCGGGTGGGGCATGAGACCCATGGCGCGGCCGGTGGGGTCCATGAGGCCAGCGATGCGGAGTTCGGAGCCGTTCCGCCATAGACCGGGGGCATGCTCTCCAGCCAGGCTGCCGCCTGTTGCAGGGGAAGCTGCGGAAAGACATTCTCCCCGCGCCTCAATTGCCTCAAGTGCTGCATGCAGAGCTCCTGCGCACGCTCCTTCAGCCAGGCCGGGAGCACACCCGCCCCCAGCGGCAGCCCATGCCGCAGCAAATCCAGCATACCCGCCCCGGCACTGCGCGCAAACGCCCGCTCCAGCCGGGGAAATGCCCCTGCCGGCACCACTCCCAGCCGTTCCCCGGCCAGGCTCAGCGAAAATGTGGGTTGTGCTGCGATACTTTTAGTCTAGCCAACCCCCGCGGGCGTTGTCAATACTGCAGAAAAAAGCTTTATTTGGATAAAAATAAGAGTAGAATCAATAAATAGACAGCAGAGAAACGTCTATCAGATAACATGAACGCAGGATGCATATATCATGTCAGCATGGCGGCAATGGTTTCTTCCCTTTGCTGGAATATTCAGGCTGAGCCGGTGCCTGAACCATTCACCGGTGAACAACAGGAGGCTGTACAAGGATTTCGGGAATCGCTTTCCGGTTTGAGCAAAGCGTTGGTTGTGTGTACGTCGGTCTTGAACTCCGTTAAGGATGCAGAAAGCGCTTCCGCCGCAGTTCCTGCGGTGCAGCAGGTGAGCCGGGCTGAGTCTTCAGTTAAAGCGGCGGCTGAGAAGGTGAGTACCAGTGGCGTGGGGGTGGACCGTTTCTACCGGCAGGGTGGGTTGGATGCCCTACTCAGTTCAGTTCCGATTGCGGCGTACAATGATGCAGTACGTAAGGTGCTGGCCGCAGGGTGTCATGGTTCTCTACCTCTGTATACTGCAATTATGGAACAGAATCCGGGTGAGAGTACTCCTCTGTGCCAGGAAGATAAAGAGGTATTGCAGCGAGTGGAGACACTGATGCAGCAGCTGAAGGAAATTGCTCCGGTGTCTCATTGGCGTCCTCTGGAGACAGAGTTTATTCGTCAGTATGATGCCTTGCTCCCATCTGTGCAGCGTTTGCAGCAGAATCCTCATGGTGCTATGGAGCTACGCCGTATTCTGGAGCAGAATTCGGGTATATTGAATGAGCTTTGTAATCACCAGTTTCATAGCAACGGGGGTATGGAGGAGCGTTTTCTGGTTCAGCCGGATAACTTTTTGGGAGCCTGGTATTCCTCTCGCGGACTTGCAGAGTATTTTCACCACCGGCTTTTTCTGTGGAATGACTCACTGGCACGCCAATATGGTGATGCCATATGGAAGGAGGCCGAGCCTCGGTTGGCCGGTGTGCGTCAGAAATATGTCCTGGGCACCGGAGACGGACGAACACCGGAGACCGCCTTCGATATTCCCAGTGACGTTAAGCCTGCGGATTACGTGGCTTTTGCAAATGAAGTCACCCGAGCTATTTTTGGGAGTCGTCATCTGCCGGGAGAACCCCGCCACAGCACTCTGACTCGCACCGGACGTCAGGTTATCTGCGGCTTGGTGAATGTGGGCCGCAGGGGTGATAAGAATATGTTCAATGACCCGGTATTAGTGATGCCATGCTATTTTTATGTCAACCCTGGAAAGGAGGAACAGCAATGAAGCGTATATTCTTGTTGCTGAGCATGCTGGGGCAGGTGCTGGCGGCAGATGCCGGCGGATTTGCCTCGGCTGCTGAGTTTCAGTATCCGTCGCCTGGGTTGGAGCCGCCGCAGCTGTTGAGCCCTGCCGCTGAACGCACCTGGACCCCGGCGGGTATGGAACCGTTCCGGGCAGAGCTGCTGGGATTTTATGGGGAATGGGGAAATGATGCCATCATTATGCTGCGCACCCCATCTGGTCGTCGGGTGGAATATGATGTAAGTTCCTTGTCCGATGCCGATATTGATTCCATACGTGAGTGGATTAAATTGAACTCCTTTGAGAACTTTGAGACCTATCGGGAGGGAAAGCAACTGGTTCGTATTCTTTCTGTGGTGCCGCTGCGGGATGGTAAATCCTATTTTGTGCGCCTGGTTCTAAGCAATGGTACGTGTTATGCGCTGAAGACTAATTGCCAGCCCATGAATGAACATGAAGCGCAGCAACAGATGGATGACCGATTCAAGGTGACGAATGATACGCTGGAAATACTGAAACGCTATGCTTTGCGCAAGCCGGAAACTGCTCCGGTATTGCCGATTGTGACGAGTACGGATGATGCACTGCTCTATTCCTCTCTGCACCGGGTGGGTATTGTGGTGCTTTATCTGAATCGCCGTGGCAGTGCGGTGGATGAAGCGTTCCGGCAGTATCTGACAGCGCATCCCGAGTGGGTGGCGCAATGGGCGGGACAGTTTGTGTTCATGCTGGCCTATGCAGATGAGAAAGGGGGGTATCCGCCGCAGTGTCACGCTAATGAAATGCGCCTGCATTTCCTGCACCAGGTGCTGCCCTCGAATACGAAGCCTCCTGTTTATACCGGTGATGCCACTCAGCGTATCAGCAATGCAACGCTGGTTAATAATCAGCAAATTTCGTATGTGGTATACTATCATCATTTTCTGAATGGGAATCCTTATCAGAGGAGTAAGCGCAGCGGAGTGATAAATGGCTCGGTTTTCTGCCAGCGTTTGTTGCAGGCCCGCCAGGATGAGTTTAATTTTTACAGTTATTAACCCCGACACCCATAATTGACCATGAAGAAAGCCTGTTTAATTTCCCTTGCGTTAGCTATGGCGGCTCCATTGTCTGCTGCGGATTTATTCCCGGAGTGTCGGCGGGCACTCCCGGCTGAGGTTGAACCGCTGGATTGGTTCCCCAAAGCTACCGTGAGTCAGCGTGCCCGTATTCGCGAGAATTGCAGCCAGTATATGGTTGCGACACAGACCATGGCGGCTCGTCTGCTGGCAAATCCTGATGATGCCGAGGCTTTTTGTGCGCTGGTTGCCCCGGAATCCCACGTGGGCACCCTGGTGAAGCGCATGCTGGATTCAGCTCCGCTGGAGAAGCGCCCCGGGCTGGATCCATTGGTGCAGTTTCGCCAGATATATCGCTACCCCGGTCTGAGTGCAGATTTTCTGCAGCGCTTGAAGCAGATACCTCGTGTATCCTTTGTAGTTAAACTGAGGGATTTACTGAAGGCTCATACGCCTGAGGAGAAGCTGATTCGCGAGTTGCACGCCATCCTGGAGGAGGATGCTGAGCTGAACCATGCAGAATTGGACATAATCTGCCGGGGCTTGCAGGCATGGTGCGGGGTGGAGGGTGGCTATCGTGCAGCTGGCGCTGCAGCCCGCCTGTATATGAAAGGATTCCGCGGAGGAAAGGCTGTTTGCCTGACTCCTGGAATGGAGCATGATATGGCGGTGCGTTACCCGCATTTGCAGCCTTTTATCACAGCCGAGCGCACACTGAATGGGAATGTTCCCAAGTTCCTGACAGGCAAGATGGATTGGGAGGCGAGTACCCTTAATCAATTGCTCTGGAGGGATCCGGTCAAGGCGTTGCAGATGGCACGCAGCATGCGGCTCACCGGCTATGAATTGCTGGAACACAGGTCGGATGCGTTGCGCCGCTATGTACGTTACCGTGGCATCATGCATTACCGTGATATGGGGCAGGAGGTGCCTGATTGCTGCCTGACGGCGCTGGAACCCCGTTCAAATGAGCGAGAAAGCATGTTGCGAGACCAACTGCAGAATCTGGAACCTGAGCTCAGGCCTCTGGCTCCGCGTTGTCTGCTGGCAACGGGGCAGCGCTTGAATTCTGTATGGTCCCCGGTTAAGGTATCGTCTCGTGAAGGTATTGCTCCTTCCTGGCCGGATGCTACAGCGGTTCAGCTACCCATGTGGAATGATGAGCTTCTGGGTTTGAAAAAGGGAGAATCGGTAGAGGTTGCTTTTCAGAAGGAATTGGAGGACTTTGATAAACTTGCCACGGATGTGAGGAAACACCGGGGCTCCGGGATTATTCTTGCGGCGGCTCTCGGGGAGTGTGAGCAGGTACGCCCCAGCCGGCGGGATCTGGTTACACCGGTATATCTTCGTATCGCTCTTCGTTTTGAGGAAGATGGGGTGACCCTCAGCTACCTGCCGGAGAATGATGAATTTCAAATCTCCAGTCAGGAATCTGCGGATCCGGTAGTGAATACAGCGCTGCATCTTTTACCGCAGCGGCTTCACCGGCTCATGCTTCTGCTGGCAGTGCTGGAAAAGCAGGGAAAAGTAGCAGAGCTGGAGAAGTCTTGCAGTCAGTTGGCACGCGCTCTCAATCGCTGTGAACTCTGGCCTCTGGTCATTTGCCAGCGGGAGTTGCGTGGATTCAGCACCAGGGCGCTGCTCACTCTCTTTGCGGATTATGAGGGCGAGAAGGAAGCCTTATTTGATTATGGTGAGGCAATGGGGCTGCGCGATGAAATGCGCGTGGCACGCCTGGGGCATGAGGATGAGCTGGGCGATAATCTTTTGCGTGCGGCTCGTATCAGCCGCACTCTGGCGGCAGATGCGGATGAAATGGCAGATGCAGCTGAGGAGCTGATGACTCTGGCCCAGGAACAGGCTCAGAATGCGGATGCGAGCTTGCCTGGTGCGGTGCTGCGGCATTTGTTGAAGAATGGAATGGCTGATCCGGTCATGCAGTGGAAGGACTGCCCGCCCACTCTTCTGCGAGGCCGTTTTGCCGGGAACGGTCTGTTGCTCATTCGTGCTTTCCTGCAGCAGAATCAGCGGGAGGATGCGCAGCGCGTGCTGGCGCTTATGTCGGCTGACCCGGAGACGGATACAACCCCGGCTTATCGGCTGGCTTGTGCTTTGCTGAGCGAAAACCCGGAAGAGTCCGCTCGCCTGCGGAAGGATGCTCTGCTGCTGGCTATGCTGCACCGCCATGTGGATTATTCGACCTATGCTGATTATCTGGCTGAGCTGGCGAATGAGGGTGATGCAGATGATAACATTATGCGGTTGGAGCTCATGTTCTCCAACGGCAGGGATGCGGGGCTTTCTCCTCAACTGGGGTTCTGCTACGCTCGTCAGGGTCGCTGGGATTCTGCGCTCTTCGCCTTCGAGTACATGCTGACTCTGGGGCTTACCACCACAACTCCATATGGTACTGTGCCGGGGCATGCGGATTTGTTCTATTATCGGGTGTATGCTGATATATGCCGTAGCAAGCTGGAGAAACGCCCGGAACTGGCGAAGCAGGCGCTGGCGGCGGTGGAAGGAACCCCTGCCGCATCGGTGGCGGCTGCACTGGTCAAGCTTCCCGTGGTGCCTCCTGCTGAGGCTGTTGCTGCGGAATCGCCGGTGCCGGAAATTAGTGCTCCGCTGGCGG
Organism: Akkermansia sp.; assembly: GCA_045645565.1. GTDB lineage: Bacteria > Verrucomicrobiota > Verrucomicrobiia > Verrucomicrobiales > Akkermansiaceae > Akkermansia. The sequence continues at coordinate 9,220 of JAZRJB010000096.1, forward strand.
TTCTGCCTGCGCGAAGCTGGAAATTGAAGAATGGTTCATCGGTGGAAGGCCAGTTGCTTTCCTTCTGCCGCGGTGGCAAGGCCATTCGGCTTCAGTTGGCTGATGGGGAAACCAGAACCATTCCTGTGGCGGATATTGCCGGCAATGAAAGACCATATTTCCAGCAGTGGAGGCAGAAGAATAACTTTACTACCTGGTCTTCCAAGCCGGAAGAAATGAGTGAGCGCTATGTGGTGAAGCACACAGGGCGACCGGTGGGAACTCTGCCGGATTTGACGCATGCCGGTGCTTATTATATGGCGGTCGTGGGCGAGGACGGCTGTGTTTCGTGGTTGCGCACATGGGGATTGCCGGAGCCTGAACGCAGGCGGGCTGAGGAATTCTGTTCCGTGCAGCCGGGAATCTCCCATCTGAAACTGGCCCGTACTCCGCAGGAGGCCATTCGAATGGCGGCTGAACACAAACTGCCCATCATGCTTCTCTGTGCCCCTGTTGCTCAGAATCACAGGACTGCGCTGCTGCAATATATGATGCTGCATCCGGAGGCGGCGGAGGTGTGGGGTCGGCAGTATATCATATTGCCGGCGGAGGCAACAGAGCCAGGGGTGCGACCCCTGCGTTATGCAGCGTCTTATCGCGATGAATTGTTGCGCCTGGAACGTTCTTTTGCTCCATCCCAACCCCAGGTAGAGCGGGTATTGGCTGCTGCGTTGAAAACGCATAACCGCATTGTGGCCTGTGTGCTGGAGCAGGGAAATGCGCAGGGTTATGTGTTGCAGCCGGATTATACCCTGCCGCCTGAGCAGCTGTTACAGAGTCGGGTGCCGTTGAATACTGAAAAGGAAAGACTGGGACGATGAGACTTCTCCGGGGTATTCTGAGTTGTTGTATGGGAGTGGCATGGGCGGATTCTGCCGTGCTGGGGGTGGGCGTGGACAGACCGGACGCCGGGGTGCGCCAGGTGGCCGGACAGAGCCTTCCCGTGGGGCAGGGTCTTGTGGTTGTGTACCTGCTGCCCGGTTCCTCAGCGGCGGCTTTCCTGCAGCCTGGGGATGTGCTGGTATCGGTGGATGGAACATCGCTGCACAACGAGGATGAACTGTCGCGTGTGGTGCAGCAGAAAAAGCCCGGGGACACAGTGCTGGTGGTTCTGCTGCGGCACGGGAAGCAGATGTCTGTGGTGCTGCGGCTGGATGGCAGACCTGATACTCCGGAACTGAGTCCTGAGCAGCATGAAGCGGTGAATCGTCTGTTGCTTCTGCTGGTGCCGCATGATGAAAACGCGGCTGTGGATGTGCCGGCGGTGCGGCGTCAGTTGTTATTGCTGGCAGAACTGGGGCTTGCCACGCGGAATTCCTACGCTACCTGCCGGCTGTATTTCCGGCAGGGGAACTATCTTCTTGCCGTCAGGTCTACGGATCGGATGCTGAGCATCACCTCCAACGCTCCGCAGGTGCCGAATGTCTTGCTCCGGGCAGATTTTTACCGCCGTGACCAGAAACCGCTGCCTGTGAAACTGCGTGACATCCTTTTACAATCTGAATACTACAAGCCATGAATCCTTTTGTATATGCAGCACCCATAGCGGTTCTTTGTTCTGCCGTTTCGGCTCAGCAGGCTCAGTCTCCCGTGCAGAGGCTGGATGCTGCCCGCCTGGAGCTTGAAGCCTTACAGGTGGTGGAGCAGATGTGCCGTGAACTCGTTGACCCGGATACTGATTTTCTGTTGCCTGGTGTAGATGATGCCGCTTTCCTGCAGGGATTTCGGGAGTATTTTTCCGGCGGAGATAAGCAGTTTCATGCACTGCTTCTGCGCTATCATAAAGAAGCCCGGGCCTGGGTGCTGGGACAGATCCAATCGGCTGATTTCCTCACTCCTCATGCGGCTCAACCCGGTGTCGTGAAGCTGGAGAATGGCTTACAGTATGATGCCTACATTCTGCCTGAACTCAGCAAGAATTACAAGGCGCGGCGTGCTCGTGAGCTGCAGGTCTGTGTGCCGGGGACCCGGATATCGCTTGGCATTAGCGGGCTGCCGCTGGTGGTGGGGGAGGCTATGTACGATGCACCACGCGGGGTGGCATGGCGTTTCCTGCTTCCGGTGGAGTTACTGGATCCGGTGGATGCGCAACCGCTGATGAGTGCCGGTGTGCGAACTGTGGAGATTGTGGCGGTGCGGGAATCGCTGAGCCAGGAACTGCGCGAGGAGGCGAGAGCTCATTTTGCTGCTGCTCGCCCCGCGTTGCCGGATATACAGCTGGAAAATCCGGAGCTGCATATTCTGCGTTCCCGGCTCCGGGGAATGCAGGCAGCCTGTTGTCTTGAAGGTGATGGTACGCGGTTGATGGTTCGTATTCAGGAATTGCTTCCGGAATTGGATAAACCCGGTGGTCCCATTGTGTTCCGTGAGCGAATGAAACGCGCGCACCGGGAGTATGATGCGGCGCATGTAGCTGTGCAGCGCCTGGAGCGGCAGCAGGTGGCTGAGCAGATTCTGAAGCTTCTGGAGGAAACACCCGGTTCCTGTCGCCTGAGCAATGGTATCATATGCACTGCCTTGCCTGGGGAGCCCATTCAGCTGCAGCAGGCTCGCTATGTGGAGAGTGAAGAACTGGGCTCTGAGAATTACTGGCGCGTGCGCGAACGTATTGTTGCTGTTGAGGCAGATTTGCCGGCGCTGCTGGTGAAGGTGGCGGGAGAACTGCCCGCAGGTGCCGGGTGGGATGTGGTGATTCCCCCTTCCTTACTGGGAGAGGAGCACGATCTGCCCATGCTGTATCGCATTCGGGCGGGGGAGGCGCCCAAGCTGCAGGAGACTCCGGTATTGCCGCCGGATGTTATCTGATCGTATCAGAGTTGTTGCAGAAGACGGATGATTTCTGCCGGCAGAGCCTGCTGCCGTGCCGCATCGTCGATACAGTATCGTTGTCTGCAGGCTCCGGCGGTGGTGTGCAGCTCCAGGTACAGGATACTTTTTTCCTGCTTAAGAACGACACGGCCTTGAGGCACTGCGTATTCCATGGTGGTTTCAATGCATTTGCCTTGCAGCCATTCATTGTGGGCTGCCGGTATGCTGCGTGCAAGCGTGAGCAGTTCTGCAAGGTCGGCCTTTACCTGTGCTGTGTTCATGCGGTGTGGCAGGCGGGCCAGTTGCAGGCGCAGTCTTGTGCGCACCTGGGCAAATTGCAGAAGCTGTTCCGGTGTGAGCTGTGGCGCAGCTTTTTCGCTCCCTTGCTGAAGGGGCTCAGCGGGGCGTTCCTGTAACTCCACCAGGGCAATGTGCTTGTCCTCTCCCCGCAGATAAAAGACGCGAATCACATTGCCGACCTTCAGTTTGGATAACGTCTTGCGGAGAATGGCGGTATTCGGGATGGGGCAGGAGTTGATGTGGGTGATAATATCGCCGGCCTGTATTCCTGCTTGCTGTGCAGGGGTTCCGTTCACCACCTGGGCTACCGGTACCCCCTGCACAGTTGTCGATTCTGCAGGAATTATACCAAACACAACGGCTGCATGGCTCTGCTGTGCTGCTATGTAACAGCATAGCAGCGTTGCCAGCAGAACAGTGAGCACGTGTTTCATATGACCTCGTCGGTTAGTTGAGCCGGATCGTGACTTAAGACGCGGATTACCACTCGGCTTTGGTTATCGTTGCTCTTCAGAATGAAGGTATCCTCATGCTCGTTTGGAACTTCCCCCTGTTGCCGCTGCTGGGAAACACAGACATCCAGTGCCGGGGACAATCGAACAGACTGAACATGCAGCGCCACTCCACCCAGCACCAGCACGGCAGCTGCTGCACCTGCATAGCGCCACAGGATGGCGCGGCGCGAGTGGCTTTTTTTCTGCTGCAGAATCGGGCGCAGATTTTGCTGCATTGCGACTGGCAGAGGCACAGGATGATACTGGTCGCGCAGCTCATGTTCCAGTGCCTCATCTGCAGCGCAAGCTGCTTCCTCCTGCATCATGGCTGCTAGAAGTCGCTTCCGCATAGCACCCGGAAGGTCTGCAGGTGGGTGCAGCCTGGGCCATTTGTGGATATCTGGCTGAGCTTTGTTCATGATTCGGGGTATATTTCGGTATCTTCTTCCAGCTGCTTTCGGAAAATGCGTAAGGCTGCACGGTATCTTGTGGCAACGGTGGCGGGTGGCTCGTTCAGTATGGTGGCAATTTCTTTGAAGGTGAGCCCCTCCCACACATGGAGGATGACCACTTCTGCATAATCGGGGCGCATGTTGCGCAGCACGTGCTCCAGCCGCTCCCGGCGGTACTGGTTATCCTGCCTGCATCCCAGCAGAGCTGTGTGTTCGGACTCGGTGCTTTGCTCATGAGCTGCTGCCTGGGCTGTGGTGTGCTGTCGGGTTTGGTGCCGGTTCAGGTCAATGGCTTTGTTGCGGATGCAGCTCAGGGCATAGGAGTGCCATTCTGCCGGCGTTTTGCGGAATTCCTGTGTGCGTACTATGCGTACAAGTTCGATGAGTGAGCTCTGCAGCACATCCTCTGCGTCGGCTATGCTGCGGGTTCTCTGGCGTGCATAGAGCAGAAGTCTGGGGCCGTGCTCATCCAGCCAGGCTTCCCAGTCGGGGGATTCTTGTCCCATTGTTCCGTTGTTTTCCATCTCCTTTCATCCAGATAGACGCTTCTGTTTGGTGTTTTTATTGAGTATGTGCGGAATTTACAAAAAAAATCCGCCGCAGCTCAATTGAACCACGGCGGATTTTTTTAATTAATCACTAATCAATAGTCATTAATCACTTGATTGCATCATAGGCACCCTTGAAGAAGTAGTAGCCCCAGCCCCAATCGGGGTCGCCGGACCAATCCGGGTCATAGTGGTGGCGGGGCTTCAGGAAGCGTTCCGGGTGCGGCATGAGGCCCATGGCGCGGCCGGTGGGGTCCATGAGGCCGGCGATGCGGAGCTCAGAGCCGTTGTGGTTATCGGCATACTGCAGGGCCACGCAGCCGGAGTCGAGGTATTTCTGGGCATCGCCGGGGTCGCACACGAGGCGGCCTTCAGCGTGGGCAGAGGGGAGCTCGAAGTTCTCGGGCAGGTAGGTGGTGTAAGGGCAGTTCGGAGCCACCTTCACCAGCTTGTCCCACATGCACTCGAAGCGCTCGCTCTTGTTCCAGATGAGGGAAGCCTTGGGCAGGATGCCCAGCTTGGTCAGAATCTGGAAGCCGTTGCAGATACCGAACAGGAAGCCGCCGTTGTCGAAGTGCTTCTGCAGGGCATCGCCCAGGAAACGCTCGGTTTCCAGCTGGGCTAGGCGGCCGCTCATCACATAGTCACCGTAGGAGAAGCCGCCGGAGAACACGACGAGCTGGGCCTTGGCCACGTGGGCCGGGGTGGCGGTGGCAATGGGCTGCACCTGGGTGGAGAAACCGGCTGCGTTCAGAGCGCGTGCGGTTTCCACGTCGCAGTTGGTGCCGGGGTATTTGAGAAGTAATGCGTGAGGCATATTGAAGTAAGAATTACAAAGTTGGAAGTACGAAGTATTAATAGAAGGGGGTAAGACCATTCTTCCAGATGCTCTTCAGCTCGGCAATCTCAGCCTGCAGCACGGTGCTGCCCTTGGCGGTGATGGTGAGCTGACCGTCGGTGGTGGCGGAGCCGATGCGGGCGCAGGGGAAGCCGGCCATGGCGGCCTCGAACTCAGCGGCCATGTCCTCGTCCACTTCCACCAGGAAGCGGCCGGTGCTTTCGGAGAAGCAGGGCACTGCGTTGTTCTGCCAGCCGTTCACGGTGGGCAGGGCGTCCAGGTCAATCTGCATGCCGCCGATGCCGGAGAAGGCCATTTCGGCAGCGGCCACGGCGAGACCACCCTCGGAGAGGTCGTGTGCGGAAAGCACCAGACCCTGGGTGAGTGCCTTATCGTAGTAGGCCTTGGAGAGCTCGTAGTTCTTCGTGCAGTCGGTCTGCGGCACCTTGGCGCCGGAGATACCCTTCACGCGGGCATAGACAGAGGCACCCATTTCGTCCTCGGTGTTGCCCACCATGAAGATGGCGCTGTTGCTGCGGCGCAGGGAAGCCCCGCGCACGTGGGAAGCATCCTCCACCACGCCGAAGCCGGAGCAAAGGAAGGTCACGGGAATATTCACCGGGCCGTCCTCGGTCTCGAAGTAGTTGTAGAAGCTGTCCTTGCCGGATACATAGGGAGCGCCGTAGGCCAGAGCGGCCTCGCGGATACCCTTGGCGCATTCCACGATGCGGCCCAGCTCGGTGGGTTCCTCGGGGTTGCCCATGCAGAAGTTATCCAGCAGGGCAATCTTGTCCGGGTTGGTACCGGCCAGCACCAGGTGGCGCACGGTCTCGTCCCCGGTGCCGGTGCTCATGGCGTAGGGGTCGGTCTTGCCCCACTCCGGCAGAATGGCCAGAGCCAGGGACATGAGCTTGTCCGAGCCGTCGATATCGATGACGGAGGCATCCTGCGGGGCATCGGCGCTGGCGCCGGCCAGGGGCTTCAGCACGGTGTTGCCCTGCACCTCGTGGTCATATTCGCGGATGATG
>JAZRJB010000097.1:0-39622 GCA_045645565.1 Akkermansia sp.
CAACCTTGCCAAGGTTGATGTCGTGGGTTCGAATCCCATCATCCGCTCTCCAGAGAATAATCGCGGATGTAGCTCAGTGGTAGAGCGCAACCTTGCCAAGGTTGATGTCGTGGGTTCGAATCCCATCATCCGCTCTAAGAAAAAGACCTGCAAATGCAGGTCTTTTTTGTTTTTGCGAACTCTTATGGGCGAGGGCGATTGGGCGGGGTCTTGAGATTTCTGGACGGACGGCGATTCCGCATGGATTTAATGCGCTCGCGGACCTCCTTCAGGCGATTTTCATCATGACTATCGAGAAGGAGCGAAATTTCCGCTTCCTGCTGGGAGCGGTCCTCATCAGCCTGCGGATGCATGGAAACAAGCATAGCCAGGCGTTCGCGCATCTCCGGAGTATAATCGGCGCGGGTCGTAATCAGGGAAAGCACCCCCAGGGTCATTTCATTCTCACGAACAGCCCGGTCATGATTCCCGGCTTTATCCAATGCCGCAGAAAAACGGTCGCGCACAGCAATGTAGAGCATCAGCATTTCCGTGTTACCCGGATTATCTGCCAGCAACGAACGGGTATGCCGCGCTGCCCGCTCCAACACCTTCAGTGACACCTCGGAAAAAGGACGCAGGGCGCACTGAGCATAAGCGCGTTTGAAGAGGTGATTCCCCGGGTATTTCTCCAGCAATGACTCGAGCAGGGCAATCAATGAAGTCTCCTTCGGCAATAACTTGCGAAGCTGCCCCGGGTTCTGGGTCTGCGTCAGAAGCTCCACCCTGCGCATCTGAACCTGCTCCATATCCGGGTATTCCTCCAGCAGCTGCAGCATCATCTCAACGGCTTGTTTCAAGTAAACAGCACGGTTGCGGGCCGGTGACTCCCGCCGGTTACGCGAAAGATTCTTACGATGCGGACGCCAGGGCCGCCAACGGAATTTACCGCCGGCACCAGAGTGCAGCAACTGCAATGAACGAATCAACTCCAGACGGGTTGAGGCATCGGCATCAGGCGCCACATTTTCCACAAGCTCCTTGAGCTTCTGTTCTGCTTCCCTGGGCTTGTTCAGGCAGAACAGAGCCGAACACAAGCCATTCACAGCGCGCACATAATCCACCGACCCCGGGGCAAGATATTCCAATGCCCGGGAAAAGTATTGCTGAGCCGTATTATGGTCCTGGGTCTGCAACGCAATAATGGCAAGAGTCATGCAGGCTGAGGCAATCTTATCGCCACCCGTTTCAGCAATAATGGCAATTTCCTCATAATACGGCATAAGCTGCTGAAGAAGCTGAGCATCTGCCTTGGTTGGCTGCCACAATGAATTATCCCCGGAATCCTGGTGGGACATGCTGGCAAAAATCTGATGCAGGGCAGAATCCGCAATCCCGGCATTGCGTTCCGCGATGGAACGCTGCTTGCTCTCTGCGGCATACCCCCACACTAAACTGCCCACCAGCAAACACACCAGCAACGCAGCTGAATGGCTCCACGCAGCTATGGCAGGGCGGCGGCGCAACCACATGCCATACCGCCGGAGCCACGAACTCCGCCGCGCCCGCACCGGCTCATGATTCAGATAGCGGCGCAAATCTGCCACCATCTCCGACATCGAAGGATAGCGGTCACGCGCATCAAAACTGATACTCTTATTGATGATGGCGCCCAGCTCCCCTTCCCCACGAAGCTCAGCGAGTGGTTCATTGCAAATGCGGTGAATCAGCTTACCGGGAGCAGATTCGCGGAACGCCGGCCGGTTACTCAGCAGTTCATACAGGGTCACCCCCAGGCTGTACTGATCGCCGGCATAGGAATTCTCCCCCTTCATCAAACGCTCCGGGGGCATATATCTCAGGGTACCATCGTGACTCTGCGTCACAAGCGGTGCAGCCTCGCCATCATTCAGAACCGTTGCAAGACCAAAATCGCCCACGCGCAGCACGCCTTCTCCATCCAGCAGCAGGTTGCCCGGCTTCACATCCCGGTGCAGCACCCCGCAGGAATGGGCATACGCCAGCGCCTGGGCTGCCTGCAGCCCCACACGAGCCACGGCAATTTCATACGGCACTCCGGGAAATGCGTTCCGGATGCAGGCCGGTGTAATTCCCTGCCCCTGCACCAGGCTCATCACATAATACCGGTATTCACCCTCCTGACCGGCACCAAATACTTCTACGATATTGGTGTGGTGGAGCGCTGCAATCAGCCGGGATTCATTCTCGAAAGCCTTCAGGTGGCGCTCATCTGCATTCCACGCCGGAAATAATATCTTGACCGCCACCTCGCGATTCAATGATTCCTGCATGGCCCTGAACACGGTACCCATACCACCGGCACCAATGCGTTCCAGGAGGCGGAACCCGCCCAGCTCCTCCGGATAATGAGCCGGGCTCACGGCAGCACTATGCGTGGAAACACTGAGATTCTCCATTTCCACCATTCCCTGCAGCAAATCGCGCAGTTCATCAGCCTCCGCCGGATGCTCCGCCAGGAACGACTCCAGCGCAGGCGCTTCGTTGTTGCGCAACATGCCCAGGTATTCCTCCACCAGAGCGGCAACAATCTCCTCTCTATCCTCTGACTCAGGCATAGGGATTTTCTTTCAGCACCAATTCCTGAAAACGCTTCAGAGCCCGCACATAGCGGATGCTGGCATTCTTGGGTTCAATTCCCAGTGCTGCCGCGCACTCGTTATTGCTCATTTCCTCAAAATGGCGCAACTCCAGAATCTCCCTATCCGTAGCAGACAAAAGAGCCAGCACCCGGCGCGCCATAGCCTGGCGTTCCAATTTTTCCAGATGGGTACGCGGGCTCGACATCGAATCTGCGAACTGGGCCCAGGCATCTGCCGCCGCACCATCATCCTCCGGGCTCTGTTCCTTCATGGCATCCCGCTTCCCTGCTCCCAGGTGGTGCCGCTCCATATCAATCATCGTCTGAAGCGCAATGCGACGCAATTTCACATACACCGGCACCTCCGGCTCAGCGCGGAGAAAGGCCAGGCGCCGCCCGCATGCAAGATAGGCTTCCTGCAGCAAATCATCAACAGATAAACGGCTGCGGAGAGCTGCTGGTATGCGCATGGCAAGAAGCCTGAGCAGTCGCTCACGGTACAGCTGCCATTGCTCAACCAGCCATAAATTATCAGGAACAGAACTCATACGAAAACATGAAGGCGGTCTGGCGCTTCTTCTCTTATCACCGGAAACGCAGACCGCCTTGAAATTCTACACCAGATGCCGCAAATTAATCCTTCACGGTCTCTTCGCGAAGATCGCGCACCATGAGTTCCTGCAAGGCAACACTTGGGTGCTTGCCGTTGTACAGGATATCATACATTGCATCCGTAATGGGAGTACGCACGCCCAGGCTGCGAGCCATCTGATAGGTGGACAGCGTATTCGGCACGCCTTCCACAACCTGACCAATCTGCTTCAGGCACTCATCCAACGGCATCCCCTTGGCGAGCAGACGACCAGCTGTCAGGTTACGGCTGTGATCTGAGTAGCAGGTCACCACCAGGTCACCCATGCCAGACAAGCCCATGAAGGTTTCCATGCGGCCACCGCGGGCAATACCCAGACGCGTCATCTCTGCCAGACCACGGGTAGAGAGAGCCGCGCGGGCGTTGTCGCCCAGCCCTAAGCCTGCGCAAATGCCACTGGCAAGCGCAAAGACATTCTTGATGGCGCCACCAATCTGCATACCAACGACATCACTGCTGGTGTAAATACGCAGGAAACCGGTGCTGAGACGTTTCTGCACGGCTGTGGCAATCGCAATATCCTCAAAACCGACCAGGGTCAGGCTCGGAAGCCCCTGCACAATATCCTCTGCATGGTTGGGACCAGAAAGCGAACCAACCGGATACGGAAGATTGGCTGCAAGAATCTCACTCATGAGCAGGTTCGTATCCTTCTCAATTCCCTTAGAGCAGGAAACAATCACGGCATTCTCTGCCAGCCCCACCTGAGCCAGGCTCTGCGCCACTCCGCGCATCACAACGCTGGGTACGACCACAATCACCAGGTCAGAACCTGCCACATCAGCCCAATCGCTGGTCACCTTCACGTTTTCAGGAAGCGGGCGGGCGCCTTTGATGGGCACCAGGCTCATGCGCGTTTCGCGAATCTTGGCAGCCTCTGCCTCCATGTACGTCCAGAGCACCACCTCACCGCCATTCTGAGAAGCAGTGAATGCCAGGGCGGTGCCCCAGGCTCCAGCGCCAATCACAGCAGTTTTATTGAAAATTCGTTCCATAATAGTCAAGATTATTTTTTAGAGGAAAAGGCTTTGGGTTCTGTCCCGTTCATGATACGCACCAGGTTGGAACGGTGCTTCCAGGTCACCAGCGCCAGAATCACCCCCAGCAGCCCGATAATCATTCCATCGGCAACAGAAATGCCATCATCAAACACGCCGAATTCAAGCACGGCTGCCAGCATCATTCCCAGACCGGCCATGATACTGGAGAAAGACACGTAGCGGGTGATGCACATGCTCACAATCCAGAACAGCAAAGCACTTACCCCGACCCAGGGAGAGAGGGCAAACAGGCAGCCACCCGTTGTTGCAACGCCCTTACCACCCTTGAACTTGAGAAAACAGGTAAATGTGTGCCCCATGATGACGGCAAACATCACCCCGAGGAACCAGCCCATCTGCTCCGGTGTAAAAGCGGAAACCTCACCGCCAAACCGGCACTTCACATACAGAAGAGGCAGCATCCCCTTCAGGAAATCCATAAAGAAAACGGGTATTCCCCAAGCCTTCCCCAAAACACGCACCGCATTGGTGGCTCCAATGTTGCGGGAACCATGTTCTCGCAGGTCTATACCATTCAGCCGCCCGGCAATGTAACCAAACGGAATGGAACCAATCAGATAGGCTGCGACGATGTACAAAATATTCTCAACCATGTGCCTTAAGTATACTCTCTCTTTTGCAGTATTGCAACAGGTTTTTTCAATCAAATAACAATTTAATGATTCCTTTCTCCATCATACCGACCAGGGGGACGCAATGTAGGCTGCATCAATGGCGGACGCCAGAATATTGCGCACACTGGCCACCTGCGGCACGCCGATAATACCGCGTGGCCGCTTCTGTCCATTCGTCTCTTCATAGTCGAATACGATATCACCGCTGCCGTCTGGTCGTTCATCGACAGACTGAATCAATCCCAGCATAAGCATCCACTCCTGAGCCTCCCCCGCAGGCGGGAGCATGAGCACCCGGCGAGCAGTGACCGCATACAGACAGGCAGACTGAGGGGGTGGTGTTTTCCCGAACAGGCGAGCCAGAAAACCGGGGCGGGAGCAGGTATCCGCCGTTCCCTTTCCCTGCCAGAGAAGCTCCTCCCCCGGCCGCAGGACTGCGGTCAGGCGGGCTTGCTCATCAGACGACAACAACGTATTCATTATCGCAGGAACATGCGGAGCAGTGAACTCTTCAGCCTGTTATACGGCTGATAGCGGAAGGGGAGATCCAGCCAATTTGCCTTCTTCAGAATGGATTTATAATGAGAGAAGGTATCAAAACCGGTCTTACCGTGGTATGAACCCATACCACTATCACCAATACCACCAAAGGGCATGCCATGCACGGCGAGATGAACGATGGTATCATTCACGCAGCCGCCACCAAAGGAAAGATGCTGAATAAAGCGTTTTTCCGTCTTCTTATCAGTCGTGAAACAGTACGATGCCAGCGGGCGCGGGCGGGAAAGCACAAATGCCTCCACATCCTCCCACTTATCCCAGCAGAGAACAGGAAGCAAGGGCCCGAAAATTTCCTCCTGCATGCAGGCTGAATCCGGGGTGACGTTATCAAGCAGAGTCGGCTCAATACGAAGTGTTTCTGCAATTCCCTGCCCGCCGACAACCGGAGAGGCGTCCTCCATGAGCCCCATGAGGCGGTCAAAATGCCGGCGATTGATAATGTGGGTCAGCTGGTCATTCTGCACAGGGAAATCACCCAGCATTTCGTTTACAGCCTCACGGAACTCTGTGATGAATTCATCCTTGCAGCTACGGTGAATCAACAGGTAATCCGGAGCCACACAGGTCTGACCGGCATTGAGAATCTTACCGAAAGCCACTCGGCGTGCCGCGACTTTGAGATTTGCCGTAGCATCCACAATGCAGGGGCTTTTACCACCAAGCTCCAGGGTAACAGGGGTCAGATGCCGGGCTGCGGCCTCCATGATACCATGCCCCACTGCGGGACTGCCGGTAAAGAAGATGTAGTCAAATTTTTCCTCCAGCAGAGCATTGCAATTCTCACGCCCCCCCAGCACAACCTTCACCAGCTCAGGCGGGAAAATGCTCCCCAGCATCTCTGCCAGGACGGCAGAGGTGGCGGGTGTCGTGGATGAGGGTTTCACCACGCAGCAATTACCAGCAGAAAGCGCGGCAATCACCGGATCCAGGCACAGCAGCACCGGATAATTCCACGGGCTCATAATAAGCACCACGCCGTAGGGCTGAGGCTCCACGTGGCAGCTGCTGGGGAAATGAGCCAGCGAGGCCATGACGCGTCGCGGTTTGCTCCACTTGCGGATGTTGTTCAACGTATCGCGGAGGCTGCCGAGTACAAGGCCGATTTCACACATGTAACCCTCTGCCGCGCTCTTGCCGAGGTCAGCGTACAAGGCCTCGCAGATGCGGGGTTCCCACTCGCGGATTGTCTGCTGCAGTTTCTTGAGAGCCCGGATGCGGAACTTCACATCCCGCGTCACGTGGGTCAGGAAAAAGCGGCGCTGTGTTTCTACAATCTGGTGCATATCAGTAAGCTGCATTAAGAATTTCAATAACCTGGGCTTCATCAGCAGCACGCGGATTCACGATGAGAGCGCCATCATTCACGGCGAACTCGGCCACCCGTGCAAAATCTGACGGATTCACACCTGCCTCCTTCAGCGTGAGAGGAAGACCACAAATAGCATTCAAGCGCAGAGACAGAGCAGACACAGCATCAATCACAGCCTGAGCGCGCTGCTCTGCCGGGGTTGCCATGGCAGCATCCATACCTACCACCCAGGGCAGCAGCGCCGCATACGAATCCTTGCAACGCTCAAGGTTGTAACGCATCACATGCGGCAGGAGAATCGTCATCGCAACAGCGTGAGGCACATGGCACACACCACCCAGCGCGTGGCCTATGGCATGCACCGCACCAACCATGCTGTTAGAGAACGCCACACCAGCCATGGTAGATGCCACAGCCATGGCGTAACGGGCTTTCAGATTACTGCCGTTGCGCGTTGCTTCTTCCAGGTTCTCACAAATGAGCTTGATGGCAGTGGTGCCATAAGCCGTACTCATGGGATTAGCCTGCAGGCAAGTGCAGGCCTCGATAGCATGCACCATGGCATCAAAGCCCGTGCTGGCAGTGGCCTTGGGCGGCAGCCCCTGAGTCATACGGGGGTCAATAACGGCGGCATCCGGTTGAACGAAGGGAGACAGGAACTCCATCTTCACGCCGTTCTCATCATTGCGGATAACGGCCACGCCAGTGCATTCAGAACCAGTGCCGGAGGTGGTGGGCACCACAACAAACGGGATATACTTGCCGCGCACCAGATTTTCCACACCACCGATGGCAAGGATATCATCAGCATCCTGGGAAAGAACCAGGCGCACCCCCTTGGCGGTGTCAATCACAGAACCACCACCCACTGCAATCAGGGCATCGCACCCGCGGCTGCGGTAAAGGGCGGCAATCTCATTCACCACCTTGAGAGATGAATCCACGGGAATATCCGTATAGGAGCAGGCAGGCTTGCAGCCCTCTGCCTGCATGGCTTCCACCACTATCTGCATTGTGCCGATCTTGGCCAGAACCGCATCAGAAAGCAGCATCGGAGCCTTTGCCCCCAGGTGTTCCAGCTCATCAGCCAGTCGCTCCAAGGCGGAATCTCCGCAAAGAAGCTTTACAACATTCTGAAATTCAAAATATTTATTCATAATCAGTTATATCGACCCATCAAAAACCCGCAAAGGATCCGGCCATACACTCGCAGCGGGTTCACCTGCAAGGCTGGTATATCCGTTAAAATATGCCTGGTAATGAATTTCGGGAACAGATACGCCTCCACCAGATTCACCAGCCGGGCCAGTTTCATCACATCCGCAATTTCACCCTGCATGCTGAAGGCATGCTGCGCGTATGCCTGCGCAAGCCCCATCTGCCCGGTGAACATGCGGAATGATATTCCATTGGATTTAAGGCGCAAGGCACAGGTCGGTCGTTCTATCTTCTTCAGATTCATCAATTTGCCATCCTGCCACTGCACGTAGAGTTCCGGGGCATTATACCCGGTCTGTAATGCGTAGCTCATCCCGTTGGGCATGCGGTCAAATTCCTGCTTCACGCGGGAATCCAGAGCATACAACTCAACCAGGGCGGCATGCACTACGCGCAGCACAATCCCCACCGTTAGTTTCTGCAACGAAAGCTTCATCTCCTTACTCTCCACGTTGGGCTGCAGCCCGGCTCAAGCGGTCCATCATGGCCATACCCAGCCCCATCTTCGGCAATTCCTCAGCCACGATAACCTGAACATCTTCACACTCATCCATGGCTCGCATCACAGCAAAGAGACGCACGGCAGCCTCCGCCAGGCGTCCGCTGCCGGGAGAAAGCGGCATGACTTCCGTCCAGCAATCCATCTCTGCCAGAGGCGAATCTCCCTGGTAGGTGATAAGCCCGTAGTTCACACCTTCCTGCGGGGTGAAAGGTTCCTTCGGGTCATGCAGAATCAGGGGTTTGGTCGGGGCGTAGTGGCTCTTGAGCATACCGGGTGCATTGGGCGTGGCGGCCTCGATGTCACTCCCCTTCCCGGGCTTGACCACTTTGCAGATTTTACGGAGCTTCTCGCGGGTGACGGGGCCTTCACGCAAAACGCGGACTGCGGGATTCCCCTTCTCATCCAGACAGGGTTGCAGAATGGTACTTTCAAGGCCTTCGGAGCAGGCGCCGGCATCCAGCACCATCGGAATGGAACCGCCAAGTTCTTTCAGCACCGCCGGCGCACTCGTGGGAGAGATGTGACCAAAACGATTTGCACTGGGTGCCGCAATCGGGCGCCCCAAGGCGCGGGACACGGCGCGCATCACCTCATGACTTGTCACGCGGCATGCGACGGTCGGCAAACCACTCGTCACAATATCCGGCACACATTCCTTGCGGGGCAGCACCAGGGTCATGGGTCCAGGCCAGAATTCCTTCACCAGCTTATCAACCAGCGGCTGCAGTTCCGCCGGCACGTCAGTGATATCCTTCAGAGCCTTGCCATTGGGCAAATGACAGATAAGCGGGTCAAAACTCGGGCGTCCCTTCACCTCAAAAACCTTTGCAACAGCATCCGGGTTAAAGGCATCTGCCCCAAGCCCATACACCGTCTCCGTGGGTATTGCCACAAGCCCTCCGTCTGCCAGAACAGCAGCCGCTTCTTTATATATACTGCGACAATCCTCCAGTGGGTCCACCTCAATGACACGCGTTTCCATGCACCAATCTTAGACCACACTCCACCAAAAGTCAACTATATTACAGCCGAGTCATCTGCTTCTCATGCGTTTTCTCCCTGGTTTGCCAGCGCGGCAAAGGCCCGCAGGTCATCCTCATTCCAGGGGGGATTCCGTACAAGCCTCAGGGGCAAGAAAATCGTCCTCCAGGGAAGCAGCGGCTGATTCTCCCGAAGGCTCAGGGGCAACAGGGGAATACGCCTCGCCGAAAAAGCGGCGGAGAACAGAATTACCAAAGAACCCCGCCTCGTTCAGGCGAGCCACTTCCTCATCAAACCGGAAGTAGAGTTCTGCAATCGTAACAGCAAGAAGCTCTGCATCTTCCTCCTCAAAAACAGACTCATCCGTAGCCAGCAGGGTCTCCATCAGGCGCATGATCTCCTGCTCATGGTGGTGAGCCGTTGCCTCATCCGTAACCTGAGCCAGGGTTGATGTAAGCTGCGCCATGTTCTGCATCACTTCAGACAACGCCGCGCAGGCTGCCGGAGAAACGACAATTTCTGCGTCCAGCTGTTCCTGGGCATGCGACGTGAGCAAAGTGGACTCCTGCGCAGTTGCACAACACACAGAAAGAATGCTCAACAGGCTACGAAGGTGAAGTTTCATGTTACCGCAGCGCTTATAGCACGCAGATGCGGATTCGGCAAGTAAAATTCAAGAAACTGGGAACAAAAGTGAACTAAAAGAAAAAAAATCGGAACGGAGCGCAACTGTGAGGTTGACGGAAGAGAGTGTTTGGTGTAGACTGCAAAAAGGGCGTAGAAGCGTCCATAACGCGTTATTCACTTCACCATCTTACTTCCGTGTACTCGAACGAAGACTTTCTCCTGCAGCTCCTGGTAGAAGCCGGGGCGATTGATGAGGGCACCCTCGATTCTATCCGCATGCAGCTTTCGCCGCTGGATAACATCATCGAATACCTCGTGAACAACAATTACCTGACCCATGAATACATTGCCCAGGTCGCGGCTAATAATTCCGGGTTGGAATATGTTGATGTAACAGCATTTGAGATTGACCCCAGCATCATAGCCACTGTCAAGGGAGAGCTGGCACGGCGCGTGAAGTTCCTGCCGCTGGGAGATGATGGCTTCTCCCTCCAGGTTGCCATCTGCGACCCGTTCGATATGCAGACCATGGATAGTCTGCCGCAGTTCCTCGGCCGTGATGTCAGCTTCTTCGTAACATCAGAACCGCTGATGCAGAAAGCATTGGAGAAGTATTACCCGGAAAAGAAGGAATACGCCAAAGGGGATACGGAAGGACCGATTATTGAGCTGGTGGACAACATGTTCAACGATGCTCATGAGATGCGGGCATCCGATATTCACATTGAACCGATGGAAGACCGGGTCCGCCTGCGTTTCCGCGTGGACGGACGCCTGGTGGAAGTTGCCAACCATCCCAAGAAGCTCCTCGGGCCCATTGTGGCACGCCTGAAGGTCATGAGTACCTCCATGAGCATTGCAGAGAAGCGAGTACCTCAGGACGGTCGTATTGAGATGGATCTGCGAGACGGCGCTCACATTGACCTCCGTGTCAGCACAGTGCCCACCAACCACGGCGAATCCGTGGTCATGCGTATTCTGGATAAATCCGCCCTGGCGCTGGGTCTGCCCCAGCTGGGCTTCCTCTCTGACGATGAAGCAACCTTTGACCGCCTGGTCACCCTGCCCGACGGCGTGATTCTGGTAACCGGCCCCACCGGTTCCGGTAAGACGACAACGCTGTACGCCTGTCTGAACCACCTGAACCGCCCGGATAAGAAGATCATCACCGCGGAAGACCCCGTGGAATACGAAATGAGCGGCATTAACCAGGTCATGATTCGCTCCGAAATCGGCATGACCTTCGCAGCAGCTCTGCGAGCCATGCTCCGCCAGGCCCCGAACATCATCATGATTGGTGAAATTCGAGACGGGGAGACCGCCAGCATCGCCATTCAGGCTGCCATGACTGGTCACCTCGTGCTTTCCACCCTGCATACGAATGATGCGCCCTCCTCCGTTGCTCGTCTGGCTGATATGGGCGTGGACCGCTTCCTCATTGCTTCCGCCGTGCGCGCCATTATGGCACAACGTCTCTGCCGCAGCCTCTGCTCCTGCAAAATGGATGGTCAGCTGACGCAGAAGGAAGCCACCACACTTGGAATCGACATCACCCGAGCAGTGAAGGTACCCCGCCCCGGCGGATGCGACAAGTGCCGCGGCAAGGGCATGAAGGGACGTCTGGGTATTTTCGAAATCTTTGAAGTAAGTGATGATGTCCGCGGGCTCATCAACTCCGACCTGACCTCCGCCCAGCTGCGCAAGCGCGCCCGTGAGCTTGGCATGCGCACCCTGCGCGAAGACGGCATCCGCAAGGTGCTGGCAGGCCTTACCTCAGCAGAAGAAATCATCCGCGTCACGACTGGTGATGCCAGCTAATTTTCCCACCCCCACACACTGACAAAAGATATGAACAACGAGGTTGCAATTGATGTTTTCATCAACAACGGCATGCTGGAGCGTTCCGTTGCCAAGGACATTATGGACGAAATGTCCAACAGCGGCAAGGAGCTGTGGGAAACCCTGATTGATTTCGGTATCATCGGCACTCCGGAAGATTTCTGGAACGTGATTGCCATGGAAGTTGGTGCCCAGTATATCTCCCTGGCTGAATACATTCCTCCGCAGGACGTACTGGACCGGCTTCCGGCAGCACAGGCGCGACTGCATGGCGCCCTGCCCATTGAATACCGTGAGGGCGAAGGTCTCTACATCTGTCTGGAAGACCCGCTGAACCCCCAGACTGTGGATGATCTGCGTATTGCCACCGGGCTGGATATCTACCTGTATGTAGCGGCTGATTACGAAGTACGAGCCCGCATTACAGAATGCTACGGCGGCGCTGAAGCCGCCATGGGCGACCTTCTGGCAGAGCTGGACAGCATGAACGTAGGCAGCCAGGACGGCGCTGAGGAAGCCAACGCTGCACCAGTCATCAAATTCGTGAATCTGGTCATCATGCAGGCCATTAAAGAAAAAGCCTCAGATATTCACCTGGAGCCGTTTGAAACAGAATTCAAGATTCGCTACCGTGTGGATGGCGCCCTGTATGAAATGGCACCGCCTCCCGTGCATCTGGCCAATTCCGTCATTTCCCGCGTCAAGGTTATGGCAGGCATGAACATTGCCGAACGCCGAGTTCCGCAAGACGGTCGCATCGTCATGAAAGTGGGAGAAGCCGGCGTGGATATGCGTGTGAACTCCCTGCCCACCCAGTACGGTGAATCAGTCGTAATGCGTGTGCTGGACCGCAACAGCGTAAGCCTTAACCTGGATAACCTGAACCTCTCCCCTCACCTGCATGAGTACATCATCGACACGGTGAACAAGCCGAACGGCATTTTCGTGGTAACTGGTCCCACCGGCTCTGGTAAGACCACCACTCTTTACGCCGCACTGCGCGAGGTGAACACGGAAGACTCCAAGCTGCTCACGGCTGAAGACCCGGTGGAATATGACATCGACGGCATTGTTCAGGTTCCCATCAACGAAGCCATCGGGGTTACCTTCCCGCGCGTGCTGAGAGCCTTCCTGCGTCAGGACCCGGACCGCATTCTGGTGGGCGAAATTCGAGACAAGGACACAGCACAGATTGCCATTCAGGCAGCATTGACGGGTCACTTGGTGCTTTCCACCCTGCACACGAACGACGCAGCAGGCGCCGTTACCCGCTTTGTGGATATGGGCGTGCAGCCCTTCCTGCTGGCCGCAACACTGCTTGGCGTGCTGGGTCAGCGTCTGGTGCGCACCATCTGCCCGTACTGCAAGACGCCCTACCGTCCCTCCAACGCACTGCTCAGCCAGCTGGGTATCAACCCTGCCCTCATCGGCAGCCAGCAGTTCTACACCGGCGCTCGCTGCGATAAATGCTCCAACACCGGTTACAAGGGCCGTAAGGGTATTCATGAGCTGCTGAACGTGACAGACCCCATCAAGGAACTCATCACACAGAACGTGCCCTCCATCGTTCTCAAGCAGAAAGCCATCGAGCTGGGTATGACAACCCTGCGCGAAGACGGCATCCAGAACATCTTTGAAGGCAATACCACCATTGAAGAAGTACTCAAATACACCTAATGGCTTGACGCCCCCCGGCACTTCTGCTATTTTTATAACATAACAAATCTTTTCCACAAACTTACTCAACACTATGCCTAATTTCAAATACACAGCGCTTGATCAAAACGGCACTGAAAAGACAGGCTTTGTAACGGCTGACAGCAAGATTGCTGCCATGGAAATGGTGCGAGCCCAGGGGCTTCTCGTCCGCGATTGCGAGGAAGCCAAGGGCGCACCTGCCTCTGCCGCCAAGAAGAAGGACGGCAAGAAAGACACCAAGGGCAAAAAGAAGAAGGACGCAGCCGCCAAGGGCAAAGCCGGCGGCAAAGTAACCCAGAAGGAAATGATGGTGTTCACCCGCCAGCTGGCAACACTGATTGATGCAGGTCTGCCGCTGCTGCAGAGTCTCAACGTACTCAGCAAGCAGGAACCCAATCCGAACCTGCGCGCCACCATCGTGGCCCTGGGGGAATCTGTTCAGGGTGGTTCCACATTCTCCGAAGCGCTTTCCGCCTATCCCAAGATGTTCAACAAGCTCTTTGTGAACATGGTGAAGGCAGGTGAAATCGGCGGCGTGCTGGAAGTCGTTCTCAAGCGTCTTGCCGAGTACCAGGAAAAAGCGAACCGCCTGCGTTCCAAGATTACCTCAGCCATGGTGTACCCGACCATCATCCTTGTGATTGCAGTCGGCATTCTCACCTTCCTCATGCTGGTTATCGTGCCCAAGTTCAAGGAAATGTTTGAAGGGCAGAACATGGAACTGCCGGCACTGTCCGAGTTCGTGTTCAACTTCTCTGATAACTGCATGGCTGATACTCTCATTCCCTTTGTTCCCAATGCCGTGTTCTTCCTTATCATGGTAGCAGCAGCCATTATTGGTGTCACCATCTGGAAGCGCACCCCGAAGGGTGGCCGCACTGTGGATGCCATGGTTCTCAAACTCCCCAAGATTGGTGATCTGACCAAGGTGAGCTCAGTAGCCCGTTTCTCCCGTACCTTTGGTACGCTCGTATCTTCCGGTGTGCCGATTCTGCAGGCTCTGCTCATTACCCGCGACACAGCAGGCAACGTCATCGTGGCAGATGCTGTGACAAAGATTCACGATTCCGTGCGCGAGGGTGAATCCATCGTGACCCCGATGAGCAGCTGCAACGTGTTCCCGCCGATGATGATTTCCATGGTGGACGTGGGTGAAGAAACTGGTCAGCTGCCGGACATGCTCATGAAAGTGGCAGAAGTGTATGATGAAGAGGTGGACAACAGCGTGACCGCTCTCACCGCCATGCTTGAGCCGCTCATGATTGTGTTCCTGGCTGTCGTGGTCGGTGGTATCGTGCTTGCCATGTTCATGCCGATGATGGAAATCATCAAGAACGTGTAACCCCCCCTGCCCGTTCATGAAACTGAACAAACAGACTAAGAAGGGTTTTACTCTCATTGAGGTTCTCATTGGTGTTTCCATCCTGGTCATGCTGGCTGCCGGCATGTGGGTAGCCGTTGCCAGCACCCAGAACAAGAAGCTCAAAAACAAGGCCGAAACGGAAATCACCCTGCTGGAAGCCGCGCTCAATGAGTACCGGACAGACAATGGCGGACTTCTGCCCTTCGGACGCGGTGATGAGGAAAGCTCCAACATCCTGTACTGCGCCCTTTCCTGCGACTACGACAACGATGGAGAACCGGACAATGACGAAACCGGCGCCACCCGCATGCCGTATTGCCCCACGTTCAACGTCATCAAGAACCCGAAAGCCGCCGAGCAAGGTGAAGGCATTCCCGTTCTGCGAGCCACCATCCGCACAAAGGAGAAAGGCAAGCGCAAGATGCTGGTCATCCTTGACCCCTGGGGCAAACCGTACCGCTACCGTCTGGGCTGCGAAAGCGAAGACGAGAGAGGAAAGACGGGTACCGGCATCAATGCGGACTTCGATATCTTCTCCCAGGGTCCCGATGGTCTGGGTGACAGCACCAACAAGAAAGCGGAGAACGAGGATAACATCTCCAACATTAAACTCTGGTAAACAATTTAACAAAAAATGAACTACCGTTTTAATGCGGCATTTCTCGCAGCAACCAGTGCCCTTCCGGTACTGGTTGCTGCGTATTCTCCCGCACACGCCAACACCAACCCGGCAGCCCCCATACTGCAATTAGTTCAGCGCGTCACTCCGGAATACGCAGACAAAGTCACGTTCCGCATAGACAAAAGTCTGGAGCAGCCCATCATCGACACCCAGGATGGCCAGCTGCGCATCTCTGCTGCCAGCAAACGCGAATGCGCACGGGCGTACGGGTATTACCTCAGAAAACTGGCACATGTGCATTTTTCCTGGAACGGGGACAACAAGAGCGCAGCTCAATTTGTCCTTCCGAAAAAAACCATAACCGTACCCAAGGCGCTGGACGTCAATTACGCATACAACTACTGCACCCTCAGCTACACCGCCACCCACTGGGACCGTAAGAAGTGGGAGCAGGAACTCGACCGCATGGCGCTTTCCGGGTATACGCATGCCCTAGTCACCGCGGGTCTTGAAACCGTGTGGCAGAACTTCCTGACTGAAATTGGCTATCCGACCGCAAAAATTGCCAAATTCATCCCCAACCCCGCCTACTCCGCCTGGTGGAACATGGGTAATCTGGAAGGTGAAGGAGGACCAGTCAGCCCGGTCATTATCCAGAACGAAGCCAAGCTTGGACGCTTTCTGGTCAAACGCATGCGGGAACTGGGCATGGAACCGGTTCTGCAGGGATACGTCGGCTTTCTGCCGCATGACATGCCGGCAAACAAGATTAAAGGCCGCATCATACCTCAGGGTAAATGGTGTGGTTTCTACAACCGCCCAGCAGTACTCCAACCGACGGCAGAGGATTTTCCGAGGCTTGCCGCCCTCTGGTACAAGCACCTGAATAAAGTCTACCAGTATAAAGGCAAATACTTCGGCGGCGATCTTTTTCACGAAGGTGGTAACACCGGTGGAACGCCGCTCAAACCAGCAGCCCAGGCTGTTCAGGCAGCAATGCAGAAAGCCTCACCGGATTCTGTATGGCTGATTCAGGCCTGGGGCCATAACCCCCACAAGGACCTGCTGGCCGGAACAACGCCGAAACATACGCTTATCCTCGCGCTCGATAAGGACATGAGCCCGAAACACAACATTACCCGCAACTACCAGGGGCGGCCGCATGTGTGGTGCGAATTGCTCAATTTTGGCGGTAACCACGGCATGTACGGCGGTGTTGAACTCCTGGAGAACATGACAGGGAACCCGGGTGGGGCTGTTGGTATCGGGCTTATCTCGGAAGGTTTGGAAACAAATCCTCTGTATTACGCACTGCTCACAGAACGCATCAACACGCGCGATAAAATCGACCGGAGCGACTTCCTGAAAGAATATGCGCTCAACCGGTATGGCGTCAGCTCCCGCGGTATCATAAAAGCGCTTACGCTGCTTACAGAAAGCGTATACGCCCCCGTACGCCTGCAGGAAGGCTGCCAGGAAAACATTCTCTGCGCCCGCCCCAGCTTGACCGCGCGCAAAGCGTCCACCTGGTCCAAGCCGGATGACTATTATAACAAGAGCGATGTGGAAAAAGCCGCCAGGCTCCTGCTTCAGGAAGGTAAGAAGCACGGTCTGGACAAGCTGCACACCTACCGCTCAGACATGGCTGACCTGGTGCGCCAGGTTCTCTCAGACAGAGCGCGGACACAGCTCCCCAAGGTCAAGCAGGCGTTCGACGCAAAAGACCTAGACGCGTTCAACACAGAAGCCGAAGCTTATCTGCAACTTATTCGAGATACAGCAAAAATTCTGGCTACCTCTGAGGATTTCCTGCTTGGTCGTTACCTGGAAGGCGCTCAAAGCAAAGGCGGAAAGAATAAAAAAGCCCGCCGGCAGATGCGCAATGCCCTGCTCCAGCTCATAACCACCTGGACTCCCACCAACGGCATGCTCAACGACTATGCGCACCGCCAGCTCTCTGAGCTGATGAGTGAGTATTACCTCAAGCGCTGGAAGGTCTTCTTTGACGTGAAGCGCGCTGAACTGCAAGGCCAGAAGCTTGCAGGCGAAGGCGGCCGTTCTGCCTCTCAGGTAACGGAAAACAATGGTGAAGCCGTCAGCACCAGTTATGAGTTAAGCAAGTCCGTGGATGCAGTGGAACAGAACTTCCGCAAAGCCAGCATCAAATTGCTGACCCGCCCGGAAGGGAGCATCCTTAAAGAAGCTACCCGCATCCTGAACAACAATTAACATACCCAGTCATCTTATCAAACAAAAACGGAGCAGCTCACCCCTGCTCCGTTTTTATGTTGCATTGTATGTGAGGGCTGTGATTTAACGCGCCGCCCTCGTGGAAGACCTGGTTCCCTTAACCTTTTTCCAGTTATTTTTCTTCCCAGTATCAGGCTCGGAGGCATCATCCTCAGCCCGGAAAAACACGCGAACCAGACCTTGCTCGATAGCCGCGCCGGGAAGGTACATACAGTCAACCCGGAGGACACCACCGGAAGATAGATATTTCTGGAGCGATTTCTCAAACTTACTTTTACCGGGGAAATCAGCCAATACGGCAGAATATGACTTATTCCCAGCATTATAGGCTTCCTCCGCTGCCTTCCAGAACATCTTCATCGTTGAGCAGGTAGTGAGTTTGCACTGATTTTCATCAGGAGTCGGGGGATATTTATAACGCGTCCTGAAATCTTTTTTCGGATGATTTAAAAACTCCTTATCCGTCAACACCGGCAGCGGGTGCTGGCTGTCTCTGTAGTAGGAAACATGATACCAGTCTCCTTTTTCCAGCTGCACCATATTCCAGCAACTCCCGCAGGCATGAACAATTTTGCAGGGAATATCATACAAACTCATGATGAGGTAAAAGTAACTGGCATGCGCCAGCCTGTTTCCCTTGTTCTGCTGCAACAGGAACAGACAGGAATCCTTCCCGCGATCCATGGGGTAACCAGCGCGCAGATACAGGTCATCTTGCACCGCCTTGATAATCTCCAGGCGGGAGAAGCCCTCGAACTTGAACCGCTCCAGGCGCTTCTTCAATTCATTATATGCATGTTTTTCCTGCAGCGTCAATTTACGCGCAATTTCTGGTTTTCTGACAGCCGCAAGCAGCCGGGTGCTGTCCATCAGCTCCAGCTCAATCAGGATAGGCCCGCCCTGACTCTTGTACGAATAGCGCCATTTATGCGCATAATCATCACTTATACCTGCTTTCAGGTATAAAATGAAATCATTCAGTGACACAAAGCCGCCCAGCTGGATTTCCTGACTCTCCTGCAGCGTATCGGCCATTTTCTTGATGACTGCTTCCAAATCCTCCTTGCAGTCAACCGGAATCGGTGAAGCCAATGCGTGCAACGCCATGCACGCACAAGTCATTATGCTGAATAAGATTCTCATACAACCCTGATAAAAAACAGGCTGGCTCCATGGAGTCAACCTGTTTCATGAAATAGTCTATGAAGAAGCCTTAACCAATCTGGGCGCGGCCACTGAGGCGGGCACCTTCATCCATGGAAAGCGTCGCCGTCGTAATATCACCAGTGATATTGGACTGAGCGTTCAGGTGGCAGCGATTGCTTTCGATATTGCCAACAACCTTGCCATATACGTGAACCTCGCCAGCGTGGATATCGCCCTTGATATCGGCCATCTCACCGATGGTCACCTTGCCGGTTTCAGACTCAATCTGCCCTTCGATGTGACCATCGATGTGCATATCATTCTGGAAACGGATGGAACCGATAATCTCGATACCCGAGGAAAGAACATTTGTTGTATTCGTGCTCATGAGAGTAAATGAATTAAAGTTAAAATTGAAATTACACCGTCATGATTTCCTTCTCCTTGGCGGCAACCAGATCACCAACGGTCTTCACATACTTGTCGGTCAGCTTCTGCACCTTATCCTCAGCCGTGCGCACACCGTCCTCGGTCAGGATGTTATCAGCCTTCATCTTCTTGATGCCATCCATACCAGTCTTGCGGACACCACGGATGCGCACGCGGGTTTCCTCACCCAGGCCTGCCACATACTTGCACAGCTCCTTACGGCGCTCACCAGTCAGCTCAGGAATGGGCAGACGCACAGAACGGGCATCAATGATGGGGGAAATACCCAGGCGGCTTTCAGCAATAGCCTTCTTGATATCATTCAAGGTACCCGGGTCAAACGGCTGAATCAGGATGGAGCGAGCATCCGGAGTGGAAACCACAGCCAGGCTCTTCAGCTTCATGCTGGAACCGTAGGAAGCCACAAAGATGTCCATATTATCCACAAGAGAAGGAGAAGCCTTGCCGGTGCGCACACCTGCAAAGCCAGCCTGCATGTGCTCCACGGCTTCTTCCATTCCGGTCTCAACCTCGAGTAAGAGTGTCTCTTCGTCCATTGTCGTAGTTATGTAATGTTATATGTTAAAAATAAATCTTCAGCCAATGATGGTGCCAATCTTTTCACCAAGCAGGGCGCGGGTGATATTGCCGGGCTGGTGCATATCAAACACCATAATGGGCTTGGCATTGTCCTTGCACAGCGTGAATGCCGTCTGATCCATCACCTTGAGATTACGGGAAATGCACTCCTCGTAGGAAATGGCATCAAAACGGGTGGCGGTGGGGTCGGTCTTAGGATCAGCCGTGTACACACCGTCCACGGAAGTAGCCTTCATCACCACTTCGGCGTTAATTTCGCAAGCGCGCAGCGCAGCAGCGGTATCCGTGCTGAAGAAGGGGTTACCTGTACCGGCGGCAAACACAATCACCTCACCAGCGCGGAGCTGCTGACGGGCCTTGTTGCGCACATAAGGTTCTGCCACATTCTTCATTTCAATAGCGCTTTGCACATGAGCAGGCACACCGGCCTCCTGCACTGCGGAGCAGATGGAAAGAGCATTCATCACCGTAGCAAGCATGCCCACATAATCTGCTGTGGGGCGGTCCATGCCTCTTACGCTGGCCTTGGCGCCGCGCCAGATATTACCGCCACCCACCACAATGGCAATCTGCAAATCTGCCTTCTGCTGGGCATCTGCAATCTCGCGGGCAATGCGGGCAACAATCTCAGGAGAAATGTTGTCACGGCTACCGGGAGCACGCAAAGCTTCACCACTGAGTTTCAAAAGTATACGCTTATACGGCGGCTGTGTCTGTTCGCTCATGATTACGAAATTGGTTCAGTTCCCGTTAACTGTGCCATTTTTAACGCAAAAAAGCGAGCCAAAAATGCGCCAGTGAGCAAAAAAAGTATAGCTGAAGCAGCACAGAAGAAGCCTCACCCGGAGGTGAGGCTTCATGAAGCTGAAAAAAATGCAGGAACGCGGAGGCGCCAGCCTTAATCGCGACGGCGGGGGCGGCGGGTGAACTTATCATAAAAGACGCGTTCAGAACGCTCGTTGCGGTCGCGGGAATCGCGGCGGTCGCGGCGGAAGCCGCCATTACCGCGGCCTGAATAAGAAGCCCCGCGGCGTTCGCGTTCACGCGGGCGGAACTCGCGTTCGTAAGGCTCATTACCGGCAGCTGGGCGACCTTTATCCTCCCGGACATTCACCTCATAGCCACAAATCTGGCATGTTGCCAGGTTCTCAATGAGCTGGGGCGCAATTTCAGGAGTAACCTCAATGAGGGAGTGTTTGAGGAAAATCCGGATATCACCCACGGTTCCCTTGGGGGCACCACCTTCATTATAGAACAAACCGGCAATATCCTTGGGGCGCAGACCCAGCAATTTACCACCGTTCATAAACAAAGTGACACTCTGCTGCAGGCTGCTCCAGTCATTCCCCTTCTCCACAGAAGGAGCCTCATCATCCCCACCGCGGCTGGAGCGGGAGAACTTGCTGGGACGATCCTCCGGAATCGGTTGCAATTCACGGCTTGTCTTGGCAACAAGAAGGTCGAACATAGCCGAAAGCAACTGCTCGGCCGGCATATCGATATCCAGCAACTCTTCCGGTAACTCTCCGGCTCCGGCTGCCTTCTCCAGAATTTCGTCCACCAGGGACTCACGGCGAACCGCCTCCACCTGGGAACCAGTCATCACCTTCTCACGCTGCATGCGCACCCCGACAAAGCGTTCCAGTCTCGCGAGGAGGGAGAAATCCCTGCGACCGATAAATGATACGGCCCGTCCTTTTCGACCAGCTCTTGCCGTGCGGCCAATGCGGTGTACATAATCCTCCGGGTCACGGGGCAATTCAAAGTTCACCACTGTATCCACATCATCAATATCCAACCCGCGTGCAGCAATGTCTGTTGCTACCAGCACCGTAAGATTCCCTTTTCGGAAAGAATCCATCACGCGTTCGCGCAGCGTCTGGGGCATATCTCCATGCAGACGGTCCACCGCATAGCCACGGGCCAGCAGACCATCCACGATATCATCAACCACGCGTTTCGTGTTAGCAAATACAAGACCACGCTTCATTCTGCCCATCTCAATCAAGCGGCTGAGTACCTCAATACGGGAGGAAAAGACCACCTCATAAACGCACTGCTCACAAGTGGGCACTGTAAGCTGGGGGCGCTCAATCTCAATTTCCTGAGGAGCCTGTGCAACAGATTCAACCAGCTTACGGATGGCAGCAGACATGGTGGCGGAGAACAGGAGGGTCTGCCGCTCTTCCGGCAACATGGCCACAATGCGT
Organism: Akkermansia sp.; assembly: GCA_045645565.1. Taxonomy (GTDB): domain Bacteria; phylum Verrucomicrobiota; class Verrucomicrobiia; order Verrucomicrobiales; family Akkermansiaceae; genus Akkermansia. The sequence continues at coordinate 22,282 of JAZRJB010000097.1, forward strand.
TCAATATCTTCCTGGAATCCCATATCCAGCATTTCATCAGCCTCATCGAGAATCAACATGGAGATATTATCCACCTTCAACTCGCCCTGCTCCATCAAATCCATGACGCGCCCGGGTGTTCCCACAACAAACTGCACTCCGCGTTTCAATGCTGCAAGCTGCGGGCCAAATGATGCACCGCCGTATATCGGGGCAGCAGAAACCCCATCCAGGAATAACGCCAGCTTATCCACCTCACGGCAAATCTGCACAGCCAGCTCGCGGGTGGGTGCCAGACACAGCACCTGCACAGCCCGTAAACCGGGGTCAATGCACTCCAGCGCAGGAATGGAAAACGCTAAGGTCTTACCAGAACCGGTATGCGAAAGCCCCAGAATATCAACCCCGCTCAGAGCAACGGGAATGGCGCGTTTTTGAATGGGCGATGGTGTTTCAAAACCAAGGACCTCGATGGCCTCGAGAATTTCCGGGCAGATACCAAGTTCAGAAAATGACATAGACGGCGCAGAGAATGCCTTAATGAACCTCTTTTGTAAAGAAAAAACTACTTGGCATACACACTAAGGAGGCCGGCTGTTCAAAAAAGGAATTGCCATGCTCCCAACATCAGGATATACTGACGGGGCATGAACGAACCGCAGGAAGATTACAACGCATTTAACAGCTGGGACAATTTCGGAGCCACGCTCATGTTAGGCATTGTACCCGCGGTCATGAACTATGTGTTCACGAAAGAGCATGAGGTCGGGTCCAGCATCTTCATTGCCGTAATCGGCTTGCTCATCAGCCTGGTTGTGCTGGCCGTTTCCCTCATCACGCGTTGGAGGATTATCGGGCAGATGGTCAACATCGCCGGTATGGTTCTCACCGTCGTATTCTGGGCATTCGCCTCATACTTCTGGTGGATACAGGACGACGAGGAACCCGCCGCACCTGCTGCAACCAAGCAGACTGAAAACCGCTGACCGCAGCTGCGGGGGCACTTACTTCCCTTCCTCCTCCTTCAGCAGCTCCTCATACTCCTGCACCGTTTCCTCTATGAACAGGGTCACGGCGGAAGTCATGGTCTGGCCATAATAAGCACAGGCTTTCTGGAATTTCTCAATCAGGGCACTGTCTACATACAGTCCCAGCATCTTCTTGTTTTCAGCTCTCTGACGGGGTGCCATAGGTTATTTATTCAGCAGGAGTGGACGGGATACCCAGAATGGTGCCGGGCATTATCTTGTGACCGGCAAAGAAACTTTCAGCATTCATCTTACGCGCCCCGGAAGGCTGCATGGTGCTGATGCGGATGGCACCACCGCGGCGACCGCCACAGGATACCAGCATGCCCTCCGGACCAGATTCCAGCACCATACCCGGCACCGCATCTGAAGGTTTGCGGATATTCAGGAACATATCGATGGGCGGGAAAATCTTCAAGGTCTTATCCTGCCCGCTATGCACGGAAGGATAGACAGTGAACGTACCGGGCCAGGAGTGGTACGCACGAATCTTGCGGGCAACCTGCAATGCCGGCTGAGACCAGTCGATCTGTCCATGGGGGCGGAGCAGCTTCGGTGCATACGTCATCAGGTTCTCATCCTGCTCTTCCCGCTGCGCCGTTCCGTCCGTAAGGCTTGCGATAGCCTCCATGAGCGGACGCGGTGCCAGTTCTGCCAAATCATCGTGCAGACTTTCTCCCGTTTCCGTTCCACGCAGCGGAATAGCCAGTTTGCAGATGACGTCTCCGGCATCAAGTTTGCGGACCACATGCATGATGGTGATACCCGTTTCATCATCGCCCGCCTCAATGGCAGCCTGTATGCAGGCCGCACCGCGGTGACGCGGCAGCAATGAAGCATGCGCATTGATGCAGGCAATCGTCGGCACGTCTATGACCTCCTGGGAAAGAATCTGCCCGTACGCCATGACAACCACAATATCAGGTGCATAGCTCCGGAGCTGCTCCACAGACTCGGCATCCCGCATGCGCTCCGGCTGGAACACTGGTATCCCCAGCTGCTCAGCCAGAACCTTTACTCGCGGCGGAGTCAGCTCCATGTGCCGGCCAACAGGACGATCCGGTTGGGTAATCAGAGCCACCACATTCCCAGTGGCGGCAAGTGCCTGAAAGGAAGGAATCGCAATATCCCCCGTTGCCATCATCACAATTCGCATGCAGTCTCAATAACAGAAGCATGGTGTTTAGTCAAGCTTTTATTAACTTTTACTTAACAAATTAATAAAGATACCGGGCGCAAGGGCATCATTTGGAAGCATCAGGCCACTCACTTACCAGCCGGTTTCGGCTGTTGCTGGGGCTGAACGGGGCGGAGTTCCGGCATAAAGGTTTCAGCGGTTTTCTGCACCGCCGGGCGGAACGGAGACCGAGACGTCTGCTCCAGGAGGCGTTGCATCACCTGACGCCCATAACGTTCATCTTTATCCGCGAAAGCAAGGGAGGCCTGCAGCAAGGTTGCCCGCACGCGGTTCCGCTCACTCTGAGCCCGCCGCGCCACCTGTGAAAAACACTCTGCCGCAGCGGCATAATCCTTCAGCTCAGTCAGGTGCCACGCGAGCATCTCCATGAGGCGGGCGCCGTCCGGATAAGAAAGTCTAGCGCTCACCGCTTTGGAAAGCGCACTACGATTACCATGCTCCATGAGCAGACGCCGCCACTGCACAAAAACATTATCCCCGGCGCCTCCATTCCGGCTCAGCACGTCAAACGGGCGATACAGGGGGTCCCCCAGCACCACACCTTGCCAAGAAAGCCATGGCGTTGCCATCAGCGCGGCCTCCGCCACCGTGTACCCTTTCAGCAAACGGTCAAAAAACACATCAAACCGCAGGGTGCCACCCAGAGTCGGTTCATAGACGTTACCCGCAGTCACGACCGCGCCACGCTGCAAAAGTGCCCCGACCCAGGAATGCGGACTTTTCACAGAAGTGCCGCTATATGAATGCAGATGGCAGGCAACCGCCCCCGGAGCAAAGCGGAAATCAGCGGCGGTTTCGGGCTTGAACGGCCCATTCGCCGGGTGTGCGTACCATCCGAAATACACCGCCGTATCAAGCATGAGCGGAAACGCAGAGGCTAGCGTAGCCCGGCTTTCCTCATGAAACAAGGGCAGGCCTTTCTCACGAGAGAGGCGGGCCACCGCTGATAACCAGGCATCACCTTGCGGATAAGGTCCACCCCGGTCCACAACGGACCATCCCCAGAGACCGCGCCGCTCCACCTCTGCCGGGTACTGAATCATGCAGCGGATGGTCGCATCATCCGGCGCATCAATTCTGGTTACCGCCAGAACGGGCGGCTTTTCAGAAAGAACGGAAGCATCTTTCTGGAAGAAAGGATTATTGAGCGGACCATTCATCGAATAATTCGCCCCAAGCAGCATCAGCTCCGAATCCACAGAAGCGCAATTCTGCCGAAGAACACCCGGTTTCTTGCCAGGCTCCTGCTCCTCACGTATACGCAAGGGCAAATCCGGCATCAGCACCATTGCCAACACAGGCTTAAAGCCTTTCATCTGCGTAGCCGGCAGGCGCCAGTTTCGCTGCTGGGCAATCTGCATCAGCGGATACCGCAGTCTGGTATCAAACTCCTGGCGGGAAATATCCTGTCCTTTCCCCATACCGCGAAGCCCCACACACTGGGAAGCCGGCACGGCGCGCTTGGCGCAATACGCCCGGGCGCACTGCGTGCTGCGGGTGGAATCCGCGTTGTACACCACCACCACCTCAGCCGGGGTAAGCGCCCAGGCTGCAACGCAACTGATGCACAGAGCTATAAGCCCCTTCCACATGATACCAGGCTCAACGGCGGCGGAAAAGCCCGTTAAATGCATTCATACCCTTAGGCATGCGGGGCTTGCCGGCACCGCCACCCATAAGGGCGGAGAGGTCGGGCATCTGGCTCATATCCGGCATACCGCCCTCACCCATCAGCGCACTCATATCGGGCATGCCGCCCTGCCCATTCATCAGGGCATTCATATCCGGCATGGAGCCCTTGGAAGCACCGGCAGACTTCATGAGATTCTTCATCATGCCGCCCATCTTCCCCTTACCGCCCATCATTTCCTTCATCTCCTTGAAGTTCTTGATAAAGCGATTCACCTCAATTTCCGAAACACCGGACCCCTTGGCAATACGGCGGCGGCGGCTCGGGATGAGCAGCTTGTAATTCAGGCGCTCAGCCGGAGTCATGGAAAGCACAATAGCCTCCATGCGCTTCATCCGTTTGGGGTCCATAGCCCCATCCGGCAACTGCTTGCGGATTTTACTGAATCCGGGCAACAGCCCCAGCAGACCTTCCAGCGGTCCAAGGCTCTGCATCATCTTCATCTGGCTGAGGAAATCATTGAAGTTGAACTCCCCGCTCATCATGCGGGTCATGGAATTCATGGCAGATTCCTGGTCAATCTTCTCGGCAGCTTTCTCAACCAGACCTACAATATCACCCATGCCCAGGATACGGTCAGCCATGCGCTGCGGCACGAACGGACCAAACATATCCAGCTTCTCGCCCTCACCCATGTACTTGATGGGCTTGCCCGTAATGGCACGCATGGAAAGCGCAGCACCGCCTCGGGCATCGCCATCAAGCTTCGTCAGCACAATACCCGTAAGCCCCACGGCCTTATCAAAGGTCTGAGCCACGCGCACAGCCTGCTGACCCGTGGCGGCATCTGCCACAAGCAGGGCCTCCTGCGGCTGCAGGAACTTCGCAAGCTTCTTCAATTCAGCAACAAGGTCCTCATCCACCTCCTGACGACCGGCCGTATCAAAGATAATCACATCATGCTCCTGCCCGGCAGCCCATTTCAGAGCATCCTTAGCCACGCGGATAACATCCTTCTCCGAAGCAGACGGCGTATACACCGGAACCCCAATCTGCGCAGCAAGCGTGGCGAGCTGATCAATAGCGGCAGGGCGAATGAGGTCACAGGCCACCAGCAGGGGCTTATGGCCTTCCTTCACCAGGCGGCGCGCCAGCTTGGCACTTGTTGTGGTCTTACCCGCACCATTCAGACCCACCACCAGAATACGGGCGGGAGATGGCTCCAGACACAGGGGTGCCGCGTCTCCACCCAGCAGCGCGGCCAGCTGGTCACGGAAAATCTTGACAATCTGCTCACCGGGCTTAACCGACTTGAGCACCTTCTCACCCATGGCTTCTTCCTTGACATGAGCAATGAACTCACGAGCCACGCTGTATTCCACATCGGCATCCAGCAATGCCATGCGCACATCACGCAACGCATCCTTGATATTGGACTCAGTAATCTTACTCAGCCCACGCATTTTGCGGAAGGCATCGTCAAGCTTATCGGAAAGAAGGGAAAACATGCGTGAAACTTAGCAGAAAACTCACGCAGTGTCAAGCAACCGCGCCGTCAGCGCGGCGTCTATTTCAACAATGCCGCGACATACGGCAGCACATCCTCATCCGCTGGCAACCAGGGCACACTGTCCAGCTCATCCGCAGCCAGCCATCGGAATGCCGTATGCTCATGCAATTGTAGCTCCCCACCGCGTATGCGGCAGGCGTAGCAATGCAGTCTCAAATGAAATGCCGGATAATCCCGCTCCACGGTATGAAGCAAATGCTCAACGGTTATCTCAAGCTCCAGCTCCTCCATAATCTCCCGCTGCAGAGCAGCTTCCGGTGATTCACCCGGCTCAATCTTACCACCGGGGAATTCCCAGCCGCCGTCATGCCTGGAGGGCGAACACTTCAGAGCAAGAACACGCCCTGCACCATCATGTATGACAGCTGCCACCACATTCACCGTTTTGAGCAATTCTGAATTCACGCCGCCAGCCTACCACAGATTTTCCCGGATTGCAAGCGCTGCGCCCCTGGCAAATGTTTCACCAGTCACGTATTTCCCACCGTCAGAAGAAGTTTATTCTTGGCTATTTTAACAAAGCATGATAATATGTGGGCATGGTCAGAATATTAGCAGCAACCGATTTTACAGAAGAAGGGCAGGCCGTTCTCGACTTCGCAGCCGAAATGGTCTGCAAGACAGGTGGCAAAATGTACCTGCTGCACGCAGTGGAGCCTTGCATCATTGATGCCGCCGGCAGCCTCTCCAACGGTGGAAACCTGGGCGCAGGTGACATTCCGGGTAACCTGCCCAGCGTTGATTTCCAGCGAATGGATGCCTGCCAGGCCGTACTCGCCATTGCAGACGCCCGAGCCAAACAGCTGGGTGAGCAAATCAGCAGCAAGTGGGGAATTCCCATCTACGCCAAGGCAGAGGAAAGTGACGACATTGTAGATTGCGTTCACCAGTTCTGCCGCCGCCACAATATCACCCAGCTCGTCATTGGTAACCGGCACCACTCCCTGCTCACCTCAATTCTGCTGGGCAACACCGCAGAAAAGCTCATGCGCGCATCGAGCATTCCGGTAACAGTGGTACCCTGTGGGCCTAACACCGCGAGCTGATGGTCATCCTCTTTCTGGGAGATGTAGTAGGCGAGCCCGGGCGCTGCGCTCTCTACCAAGCTCTGCCTGAACTGAAGGCGGAGTTTGCGGTGGATGTTGTCGTTGTGAACGGAGAAAACGCCGCTGGCGGCAAGGGGATTATTCCACGACTGGCACGCGAATTCATGGATAACGGGGTGAATGTCATCACCCTGGGTGACCACGTGTGGGATCAAACTGACCTAATTCCCTGGTTACCGCAGGCGCCCTGCGTTCTCCGCCCGTTCAACCTGCAGCCCGGTACCCCGGGGCAAGGCAGCTGCATCATTGAGACACCTGCAGGCAGATTAGGAGTTCTCTGCCTGCAAGGCAGAACCTTCATGCGCCCCGGTGCAGAGAACCCCTTTACCCAGGGATACGATGAAGCGCACCGCCTGAGAGAAGCCGGTGCCCAGGCCATTCTGGTGGATTTTCACGGCGAAACCACCAGTGAGAAAATTGCCATGGGGTACCGGATGGACGGCATTGCCAGCGCAGTCATCGGCACGCATACACATGTGCAGACCGGAGATGAGCGCATCCTGCCCGGCGGCACAGCCTACCTGACAGATGCAGGCATGTGCGGCAGCCGCGATGGTGTCATTGGCAGAGATGCGGAGTGCGTCCTGCAAGGGCTCATCACCAACCTTCCTAACCGTTTTCCCATTGCCGGGTTCCCGGCGATGGTGAATGGTGTTATCATTGAAGTAGACACCAGCACAGGCAGAGCAACCAGAATTGAACGCATTACCCGCGTATACGACGAAAAATGATGGATGTGGAACGATTTGGCGGCATTGCCCGCCTATATGGAGTAACGCAGGCAGAACAACTTACCCGAGCCAGAGTAGCCGTAGTAGGCATAGGCGGAGTAGGCTCCTGGGCCGCAGAAGCCCTTGCCAGAAGCGGGGTCGGCACGATTATCCTACTGGACATGGATGACCTCTGCATCACCAATACGAACAGGCAGATTCATGCACTGGACGGCAATTACGGCCGCGCAAAGGTAGAGGCCATGGGCGAGCGGCTCCGCGCCATAAATCCAGGCGTGCAGGTGGAGGAGGTTATGGCATTTTACACCGTCAGCAAACCGGAGCGCCTATTTGACACGCAGCCGGACGTGGTGATAGATGCCATCGACAGCATGCGCCCCAAAGCCCACCTGATAGCCGAATGCTACAAGCGCGGCATTCCGCTTGTGACCTGTGGCGGAGCCGGGGGACGAATTGATGCCTCCTGCATCTCGGTTGCAGATTTAGCCCGCAGCGGAGGCGACAACATGCTCTCCCTGCTGCGCAAAACCCTGCGCAAGGAATACGGGCTCCCCCTGCAGGACAAATGTCCGGAAATAGGCATCCGTTGCGTCTACTCACCGGAACGCCCCAGATTCCCGAAATGTGACGGCACCGTCAGCTGTGAACGGGAAGCCCACCAGAAAGGCGGCATAGGCTGCGCCAGCGGATTCGGTTCTGCCACTCACATCACCGGCACATTCGGGTTCATGATGGCCGGTGAAGCTCTTTCTATTCTAACTCGACATCTTGTATGAAATTCAACGACCGCACAGCACGTGCCAACAAACACACCGCGAAAACTGAAGCCAGATTTGAAAAGAAACCCGCTGCCACCATCGTGGTGAAACCACGACCGGAAGGCGATTTGCAGGATATTCTGGCTGAGCAGCCTCAGGGGCTTTACCTGGTTCTGGACTGTGTTCAGGACCCGCACAATCTGGGTGCCATTCTCCGCACAGCAGACGGCGCAGGGGTTGCGGCTGTCATCGCGCCCAAGGATAAATCCGTCGGTATCACAGAAACCGTACTTCGCGTATCTGTTGGCGCTGCGGAAAAAATTCCCTTTGTGCAAGTCACAAACCTGGCACGCACCATGAAGCAGATGAAGGATGCCGGCATCTGGTTTGTCGGCACCTCTGACCACGGGGACCGCTCGCTCTACGATATCGATTTCAAGGGAGGCATTGCCCTGGTTATGGGCGCTGAAGGAGATGGCATGCGCCGTCTTACGGAAGAAAACTGTGATTTCCTGGTGCGGATTCCCATGGCAGGCAGCGTGCCGTGTCTGAATGTATCCGTTGCCACGGGGGTGTGCCTCTACGAAGCCGTGCGCCAGAGAGCGCTGTAAGCTTGCATTCTCCATGAGCTGCATCATCAACATAGAGCCGCCACCAGGCATGCTGGTGAGATTCATCTCAGACCTGCACCTGGGGCATGAGCGGTGTGAGGCACCACCGGTGAAGCAGCTGCAACCGCTGCTCAATGGTGTTGGCATGCTGGTCGTGGTTGGAGATCTGGCAGAAACCCGCAACTGCGAGTGGCGCCAGGCCGGCATAACCCAGCGAGAGCAGCTCCGGCAGCTCTGCGCCAGAAACAATGTTCAGCTTGTAGAGATTTCAGGCAACCACGACCCCGACCCACCTGCCCTGCTGGCCAGGTTCTGGCAGGGCCGGGTTGTCGCCATGCATGGTCATGCGCTTCACAAGGAGGTTGCTCCCTGGAGCTGGGAATACCTGCGCAACAAAGATGCGTGCAAATCGCTCATCGAATCCGTCCCAGATGCAGATGAGGACCTGGTCAGCCGCCTGGAACTTGCGCGCAAAATGTGCCAGCTGACCCCGCCCATCATGCGCCGGGAAGGCATCCGGAATCCCCTGCTTCGCGGGTTCATGCACTGTTTCTGGCCGCCGGAACGCCCTATCGGCATCGTCTGGAGCTGGCTCACCTGCGGCAGAAGAGCCGAGTCCTTTGCACGCAGATTCTTTCATCAGGCAGAAGTCGTCATATTCGGGCATCTGCACCGGGGCGGGCACTGGAAATTCGGAAAACGCCAGATTTTCAACACTGGCGCATGGTTCCGCCACGCCAAGCCGTATGTGCTTGATATGCGCGACTCAAGAGTAGTTTTTTACGGAAGGTTAGATAAAATGCCATAAAAACGGATAAAACTGGCATATTTTTTTGAAAGAATCATATTTCTGGCTTGCGTTGAGGCGATTAGGATGCTATATTACGCGACGTTACCGTATCCATTTACACTTATGAACAAGACTCAGCTCATCGACGCCATCCAGAAAGAACTTGGGCCTGATGCCACAAAGAAGTGCGCCACAGAGGCTCTCAACGCTACTCTCGCAGCCATCTCCAAAGCCGTTGCCACCGAAAAGGTGCAGCTTGTCGGCTTCGGCACATTTGAGACCAAGAGCCGCCCGGCACGCACGGGTCGCAATCCCCGCACCGGTGAGCCCATGACCATTCCGGCCAGCTCCGTTGTGTGCTTCAAGGCCTCCTCTGCCCTCAAGGCAAACTAATACCCCTTCCATTTCGTAAAAAAAGCCTCCGGTCTTCATTGACCGGAGGCTTTTTTTATAGGGATTTGAATAAATCAGCAGCCGATGATGGAGGACGCATCAAGGCAATCCTCGCCATGAATCAGCTCCGCAAGAACGGGCACCCCGGTATACTCCTCAATCATGGCGCAATTCGTGACGGCGGCAGAATCCCACTCCTCACCTTGCTGATTCAGTATGATACCCTGGCAGGTAAGACCGCGGGCCTGAATAGCACGCACGGTGAGCAGCGCCTGGCTGACAGCCCCCTGCCGGTTACTCACAACAAGCAACACGGGTAAACCCAGCTGTTCTGCAAAATCAGCCATGGTCACACCAGAGCAAAGCGGAGTTTCCCAGCCTCCGCACCCCTCAACAAACACGGTTTCATATTGCTCCAGCACCGGGCGGCACTTCGCCACCAGATTGTCAACATTCAGGGAGACGCGTTCATAATCCGCACCAACGCGCGGGTCTGCCCCCGTGCGTAAGAAAAACGGGTTTATCAGCTCAAGACTCAATGTCGGAGCAGCAGCGGCATCCCGCATAGCACGCGATTCCCGGCGGTCGCCACACGCCACAGGTTTGCACCCCATGACCCGGCTCCCACCTTGCACCAGCCCGCGCAACATTGAGCAGATGACGTGCGTTTTACCGACGCCGGCATCCGTTCCTGCAACAAAATACGCATTCATCATTATTCTGGCATTGAAAGGCGGATATCATCAATACTCCACTCTGGGCTTCCACCGCGCACCAGCAAGTGATTCACCATGAGCCACACCACAACGGCGGCGCCAAGGCATATAAGCTTTGCCTGCCAATTAGAGGTCAGCCATTTCCGCAATCTGATCCTGTGTCGCATGAGAATAAAGAAGTTTGGTTAAACGTTCAGAAAGTAAATCCAGGTTGATATCGCGCTGAACAACATTACCCACGGCCAGGGAAACGGAGCCCGTCTCCTCTGATACAATGATGACCACGGCATCTGATGCTTCAGCCAGGCCAATGCCGGCGCGGTGGCGCAACCCCATGCTGCGGTCCTTCAGTTCGCGGTTGGAAACGGGCAGAATGGCAGCCGCTGCCACAATGCGCTCATTATCGACTATGACTGCACCATCGTGCAGCAGCGTCTTCGGCATAAAAATCGTACCAATCAGCTCGCGCGTGTACTGGGCATCAAGCTCGGTACCAGTCTTGGCGTACTCCTGCAACTTGTTCGAGCGGCAAATGGCGATAAGCGCCCCATAACGCTTGGAAACAAGGTAGGACACGGATTCTCGCACCAGGGAAACAAAGTCCTGGTTCTCTTGCCGATTTCCCAGCAAGCTGGCAATCAGCTTATTGGAACCGAATCGCGCCAACGCAGTGCGAATTTCCGGCTGAAAGAGAATGACGAGAATCGTACCCGGGCCAATGATGAGAGCCGCAAGCTGCTTAAGCACAACTGCATGCGTGAACTCCAACAGAAAATACCCCAGAATCACCGTGGCGATAAGACCAGCCAGAATTGCAGCCGCGCGAGAATCCTTCACAGCGCGGTACAACTGGTAAAACAAAGCCCAGAGCACAACAATCTCAAACAGGGCTCTGAGTATCTCAAAAAAGCTCATAAGCCCATCTTACTATGACAAATGGCGCATGGCAAGCGGAAATGATGACGCTGACACCAGCTTTTCTCATGAAAAACTGCATGGAAACTGATTTTCCTGTTTGCAAGAATAGACAAATATGATAGAATGAGTGGCGTTGCAATGAAGACCATCGACCGCTACATTCTCAAGCAGCTCATCTCCGTAACATTCCTCGGGGTACTCTCTCTGACCATGCTTCTGCTGCTGGGTCAGCTGTTCAAGGAATTGCATTCTCTGCTGGTGGAGAGCGGTGCGCCCCCCACCATTGTCATTGATTTCATTCTGCAGGTCATCCCCTTCTCCCTCACCTTCTCCGTGCCGTGGGGCTTTCTGACAGCTGTTCTGCTGGTATACGGGCGCCTGGCTGCGGATAATGAGCTGACCTCCATGCGCATGGCCGGGCTCAGCCTGTGGCGACTCAGCGCTCCAGCCATCGGCCTGGGCATTGCTCTTTCCTGCCTGTGCTACTACATCAACATTGAAGTTGCCCCCAAGGGAAAGAACGCCATGAGCGAACTCGTCATGAAAGCCGCCATGGATAACCCCAGAAACCTGCTCAATTCCAGCCAGAGCATGACCAAGCTGGATAAGGTTCAACTTTATATTGAACAGCGCAGCGGTGACGAATTGCTGGGATTGCACGTCTACCCGACAGAGGAAGAAGTGAATGCCGGATCCGGATTCGATGCCATCCACGCTGAGAGCGCCACCATTGGCGAATTCGATGTCAAGACCCGACTTCTGAGCCTTACGCTCAAAAATGCCCGCATTGAGCGAGGTAACGGCCCGCTGACGGATATGCCCGCCATTGCAGTCATGCCCTTGCAGGTGCATATTCCGCTCAAGAACCAGCGCAGACTTAAATCAAACCGCTTTACCAATTCCGAAATTGCCTATACGCTCGAGCGCGTCAGAATCTCCCAGGCTCTGAGCATGGACTCCCTCTCCCGCTACGAACGCATCTCCTCAGTCAAACCGGCGTTCCCCTGCGCTAATAAATTATGGGCTGAGGTGCGTAAGGAAGTGAACTACTACGCAACTATTTCCAAGAAAAACAAACTTGCATTTGAAACGGAAGGCGTGCAACGTGCCTCCTTCGCATGCGCGTGTTTCGTCTTTTCCCTGATTGGTGTTCCGCTGGCCATCACAGCCCGCCGAAAGGACACCTCCACAGGTTTCGCCATGGGTATCATCGTGGCAGCTGTCTATTTCCTTGCTCTGGTATTCTGTGAGTTATCTCGAAAATCGAGTGGCATTACACCTTACATTGTTCTCTGGTTGCCCAATGTGCTCTGCATTGGCTACGCCATCTGGCAGCACCAGAAAGCCAAGTTCCGCGGTTAACACACCGCCTCTACCAAAACACAAAAAAAGCCGCTTATCAAAGCGGCTTTTTTTGTGAAGCAGGCCTGACAGACTTAATGAAGACTGTGCCCGCTGCGCTGCTCGTAGTCAGCCCGCTGGTCATCCCCAATCGGGCCCACGGAGAAGTATTCAGCAGCAGAGTGGTTAAAGATGAGGGCGCATACAGATGCAGGCGGCTGCATCATGCAGGTTTCCGTAAGGCTGGCACCAGTATGCTCCGCGGCGTTCAACAGGCTGAAGACCGTTCGCTTTTCTGCATGATCAGGCTGGCTGGGGTACCCGCAGGCAGGACGAATCATGCGAGTTCCATCCATCACCGGCCAGATTGTCTCTACAACCGACTGCACGCATTCCGCAAGGGCTTCTGCCAGCATATTAGCCACGGCCGCAATGAGAATGGCATTATACGGATCGTTAGCAGCGTTGAACTCAGCCGCCCATTCCTCAGCACCGGTAACAGATACCTGCATAGCCCCGACATACCCCTGGTTCTCCGCCACAAAATCAGCCAGCGCCAGGCGGGGTGACTCAATATCTTTTTGCTGGCGGAGTGAATGCAGCACAACACCGCCGGGAAGTTCAATATCATCTGCTCCCTTCCGGGTTGCAGGCCATATTCCAAAGCAGGCGGAAGCCTTGAGGCGGGCTTCCTCAACACCGCGCTGCAGCAAAGCCTGCGCATCATGGCGCAACTGAGCAGCCTCACGCTTTTTCTCCTCACTCCCGCCCAGCAGACCAAATGTGCGCAGCGTGATATTCCAGTCAGACTTTTCAATCAACTGCTGCCAGGCCAGCGGGAAATCCGGCTGGGGCGTGTGGCAGGCACAGCCAGTAGGTACACCCACTGTAAATACACCTGTTCTCGCAGGAACAGGCTGCTGCCCTGACTCACTGGCAAGCCCGCGCTTCCGGGCATCGGCCAAGGAAAGCAGCGCATAAGATTTCTGCTGATGCTCCTCGCAAATCCGGGTTTGCTCACGCTTGAAAGCCGCAACAAAATCAGCACCGCCGGAACCAAGAAGAGCAGATACCACCGGAACGATGGTGGAAGCATCAGATGTCTGAATCACGACACCATCCGGATAATGAGGCGCCAGCTTGATAGCCGTGTGCTGCGGGCTCGTTGTGGCTCCTCCCACCAGCAACGGAATGCTCAGGCCTTCGCTCTGCATCAAGGCGGCAACAGATGCCATCTCGTCCAGAGATGGCGTAATTAACCCGGAAAGCGCCACCAGGGCAGCATTCTCCTGTTTCGCGCGAGCCACAATTTCCTGCGCAGGCACCATGACCCCCAGGTCTACCACTCTGAAACCGTTGCAAGCCAGCACAACGCCCACGATATTCTTACCGATATCGTGAACATCGCCCTTCACCGTCGCAAGTATCACAGTTGCAGCAGTTTGACCACCAGCTTTCTCCTGCTCGAGCAGAGGTGTAAGTACAGCAACACTCTGCTTCATCACACGCGCACTCTTCACGACCTGAGGAAGGAACATCTTACCAGAACCAAACAGCTCACCCACCTGCTTCATACCATCCATCAGCGGGCCTTCAATCACCCCGAGCGGACTTCCACATGCCACCAGGGCCTCCTGCGTATCCGCCTCCAGGAATTCGGTGATACCGTGAACCAGAGCATAAGCCAGGCGCTCCGACACCGGGAGTTCGCGCCAATCAGCCTTTCTGACCGCCGGGGCAGCGGCACCACTACCAGCGTTCTTCAAGGCATCCTTGGCAGCCGCCAATTCCTGAGCATAGGAGATAAGGCATTCCGTAGCATCCGGAGCAGCATTCAGCAGCACATCCTCTACAAGTTTGCGGCGATGCGGCGGCAGCGTTTCGTACGGAGTCATGAGTGCCGCATTAACAATGCAGAGGTCCAACCCCTCCCTGCACGCATGGTGCAGGAAAGCGGAATGCATTGTTTCACGAATGGCATTATTGCCACGGAAGGCAAAGCTAACGTTGGAAATACCGCCGGAAAGGTGACACAGCGGGTGGCTGCGGTGAATTTCACCAGATGCACGGAAGAAATTAAGAGCCAGGTCAGCGTGTTCCGCAAGCCCGGTACCCACCGTCAGCACATTCGGGTCAAAAATGATATCCTCATCTGCAAATCCCACCTGCTCAGTCAGCAGACGATAGGCACGGTTTGCAATAGTCACGCGATCCTCATACCCACAGGCCTGACCGTTCTCATCAAAACCCATGACCACGACGGCCGCACCGAAACGGCGGATGATACGGGCCTGACGCAGAAATTCCTCCTCACCATTTTTCAGGGAAATCGAATTAACAATCGCCTTTCCCTGGACGCAATGCAAACCAGCCTCAATCACCTCCCACTTGGAGGAGTCAATCATGCAGGGCACGAGGGCAATATCCGGCTCTGCGGCAACCAGATTCAGGAATCGGCGCATAGCAGCGGGACCGTCAATCATGCCATCATCAAAACAGAAATCCAGCACTTTTGCCCCCTTCTGAACCTGAGCCCGTGCAATTTCGAGCGCCTCCTCATATTTTTCCTCACGAATCAGGCGGGCGAACTTGGGAGAACCAGCCACGTTGCAGCGTTCGCCCACATACAGCAAACCATCACGCCGATGGTGGTTGTATGCCTCCAAACCACTCAGACGCAGGGTACCATCCTGCACATACCCCGGAATGGGACGCGGAGCAAAGCCCTGCACAGCTGCGCGAATGGCAGCAATATATTCCGGAGTTGTGCCACAACAGCCACCCACGATATTCAACAGCCCCTCCTGCGCATATTCACGGAGAATCCCGGCCATGTGTTCCGCAGAATGCTCATACCCCGTGGGGCTGAGCGGATTCGGCAGTCCTGCATTCGGATACAGGCACACAGCGCAATCTGCCAGTTGCGCCAGCTGCGTGGCAAAGGGCTTCATCAAATCAGCGCCCAATGCGCAATTGATACTGATAGCCACCGGGTGGGCATGGCGAACGCTGTTCCAGAAAGCCTCAACTGTCTGCCCGGAAAGCGTACGCCCAGCGCGATCTGTAATGGTGAAGCTTATCATTACAGGCGGCAGCTCGCGAGTTTCCCGCAGCTCATCAATGGCATACAGACAAGCCTTGGCATTCAAGGTATCAAAGATGGTTTCCAGAAGCAGGATATCTACTCCGCCATCTGCCAATGCCTCAATCTGCTCCCGGTACGCTCTGCGTAACTGGTCAAAACTGATTGCACGGTACCCGGGGTCTGTTACCTTGGGTGAGATGGAAGCCGTCACGGCCATGGGACCGATAGAGCCCGCCACAAGAACCGGTCTGTTCTCCCGTTCTTCAGCCATCTCGGCAGCATCACGGGCCAGAGCGCAGGCAGCAAGATTCATTTCACGGGCCAATGCAGCCAGCTCAGCATTACCCAGGACCTCTTCATAATACTCCTGCCCGCGTTCAGCCTGGTCAGATACGTGAAAGAATTCATGCTGACCAATCGAGGTGGCAGAAAACGTAGAAGTCGTGATGATATCAGCCCCGGCTGCAGTATAGGCATCATGAATCTCCCGGATAATCCGCGGCTGGGTCAACACCAGCAAATCGTTATTATTCCGCAAATCGCGCTCAGAATCAGCAAAGCGGGAACCGCGGTAATCACTCTCCGTTAATCCATATTTCTGCACCATGGTACCACATGCACCATCCAGTATCAGAATGCGCTCCCGCAGAGTGGCCAGCAGAAAATCCTGGCGTTGAGCAGCTGTTGTCTTCATCGTGTTACTTTCAATCTAAATCAAATGCCGGAAAAAAATTGCCGGCGGGCTTTTGGAGCGCGACCGGCAAAAAAAGGAATTGCACCTGAGTGCTGAGCTAAAAAAATCAGCGGCGCGGATTCGGGTTGCGGTGCCACACAATGGCGCCCTTGCCTACAGCGTAAAGGTAAGCAACCATCAGCACGGCGATAAATGCAGTCATGGCAGCAAAGGCTTCACCATTATTCAGCACTACATCCTGGAAACCAAGAGCCCAGGGATACAGGAAAATCACCTCAAGGTCAAATACCAGGAACAGGATTGCCACCATGTAGAACTTGATGGAGAAGTATGAGGGAGCTCCTTCACCCTCGGGCACGTTACCACATTCATACGGAACATCCATGGCGGAGCGCATCTTGGAACGCCGACCGAAAACAATGCTCAGTACGATAATCAGACCGGCAAAACCAAAACCGGCAATCAACTGGATAAGGGCTGAAAAATATTCCTGTAACATAACTCGGTGCAGATTTTATACCAACAATGCCCCCATAAGTCAATACAAAACCACCACCCACATACTAGTGTTCCAAACATTTTGCTCAGTATCGCACCGCTTACTACCGGGTAGCCCCGGTTTCTGAACATATTCCCTGCGCGGACCCCAAAACCCATAGCTGTCCAAAATAGGAGAACTCAAAAAATAGACTGCACCTATATCAAAGGCTAACAGATGTAATCAGCTGTTTTTGGAAAATAGATCCCCCTGGTGCAAATCAGGGGGCTTTGCATGTATGCTTTTATACGGATT
>JAZRJB010000098.1:0-4829 GCA_045645565.1 Akkermansia sp.
CTCATTTGATTACTACTCTTGGTGTTCCATGGCATAATGAGATTATGCCACATGTCTATCCAAAAGTGTAACCTATGTCCTGGAACTTGTGTTACCTATGTGGTGGTATTTTTTTGTTACCCCTGTCCTGGGCGCGCGCCCATATTTGCCTTGTGCTGTTTTGTTGTTCTGTGGTACACTCCGCATGCCGCTTGGTGCGGCAAAAGCCAGGCGGCATATAAACAATGAAATTAGTAATCATGCGCCTGACGGCAGCCCCCCTTAACCCGGTGCTGGCTGAGCAACTAATCTGGATTCTCTTCGTTGCGTTCCAGAGGTGTTAGAATCCATGCCTCGCTCCGGGAAACCGGGGCGGGGCAAAATCTTTTTTTTATACACATCTTGACTTTACCCTCCAACTGTGCTTTAATCATTCCCAGCGGGAAACCGCTATTACTAATTTCATTTATATCAGCCCCCGGGTGTTGCCGCACCGTTAACGGGGGCTTTTTCTTTGGTTGCAAATGAACTTTGCGCAGCCGAAAAGGCGCACGCTGTGTGTGGGGGTGGAAATTGGGTTATCAGGCCGGGAGGAGGCGGATAACTCTGTCTGCCCGGGGCAGGGTGATGGTCACTGTTGTGCCGGTGCCTTCCTTGGAGGCGAATCCGAGCGTGCCGCCGTGGTCTTTGATGATGCGGCGGACGATGAGCAGCCCCAGGCCGTTCCCTTTGCGTTTGGTGGTGCGGAACGGCTCGTACATGCTCCCCATGACTTCGTGGGAGATGCCGGTTCCGGTGTCGGAGATGACGATGCGGATGTCGTTGTCGTTGTAGGCGGTTTGAATGAAGATACCGCCGTCCTCACCGGGAATGGATTGGTAGGCGTTGCGGATGAGGTTGTAAAGCGCCTGGAAGAGTTGGGTGGAGTCTGCATTCAGCTCCGGGAGTGATTCACTGAGTTCCAGATGCACACAGATGCCGCGGGGGGCTATTTCCGGGTCAAGGGTTTCAATGACATTCTCAATCAGCGAGTTGAGATTGAGCATTTCCCGCTGGGGGCGGGTCGGGCGTATGCTGTGCAGGAACTGGTGCAGCAGGGTATCGAGCCGCTGGGTTTCCTGCAGTGCGGTTTCGAGGAGCGGTGCCAGTTTGGCCTGTTCAGATTCCGGCAGCCTGGCAAGTTTGCGCTGGAGAAGTTGAAGATTGAGTCCGAGGGAGTTGAGGGGGTTCCCGATTTCGTGGGCAACCGCGCTTGCCATGTAGCTCAGGAGGTTCATTTGCTCTGCTTCAGCATTTTCCAACCCCTGGGTGTGTTGTTCTGTATCATCTCGAACGAGGAGGAGATATTCGCTTCCACCGGCAATGGGGCTCATGTGGAAGTGGTAATGGCGCGGTTCCGGGTAGTTGACGTGAAGATCGCGGGTAATGGCAATGCCGCTGTCCCGGAGTTCATGCCACTGGCATGTGCCGCCGATGAGGGTTTCAAACGGGGTGTTGAGCAGTTCGCGGAGCGGGCGGGCGTATATATTCGCAGCGGCTTTGTTGGCAAAGCGGGCGTGTCCGGCAGGGTCGAAGAGGATGATACCGTCGCGCAGGGCGTCAAAGATGTCCTGCAGCAATCCTTTCTCGGAAACAAGGCGCATGAAGACACTGCGCAGCTCCTCCGGGCTGAGGTGATCAAGGCGGGTGACAATCTTGTCGAGCGTATCCTGCTTCATAAGCTGATTTCTACGCGGTTGGAATACATGGGGATTTCTACGCGGTATATGTGCCGCGTGTCAAAGCCGCCGGGGCAGGGGGCGCCATCTGCCACCACCACCGGGTTGACGCCAAGCGGCAGCGCATGGAGCGCCAGCGTGGCGCTTTCTTCGCGTGGGTCCAGGTTGCCGGAGCCTTCCCGGATGATGGTTATGTGGCGGCGGTCGGCCGTGTACTGGAACCGGTGCTGGCGGTACATGCCGATGCGGTGAGCCTGGCCGTCTCCGGCGTCCTCATAGTGGTAGGAAACGGCAGTTGTATCTGCCGCCCACCAGAGGTCATAGGTAATGTGCGGTGTTTTGATCTGGTTGGCGTGTTGCTGCACGGGCCAGCGGGGGATGATGTGACCGCCTTTCACAAAGACGGGAATGCGGTTCATCGGGGTTGATACCCAGATTTCCTCATCTGTTGCGGGGGCTGGCAAATCAGTCCACAGGGAATACCAGCAACCTGGCGGCATGTAGAGGAATCTGCCATTTTCTCCCGGGTGGTGAACCGGGACAATGTAGAGCGCATCCCCCAGGAAGAACTCACTGCTGCGCCAGTACATATCTGGGTTTTCCGGGTACATGAGCGCCAGAGAGCGGATGATGGGCAACCCTTCTGAGTGATAACGGTGAAACTGGGTGTAGAAATACGGGAGAAGCCGGTAACGCTCAGAAATGGCAAGTCTTACGTGTTGCTCCACCAGCGGCCCGAAACTCCATGGCTCCTGCCCGCCGTATTCGCCGTTGCTGTGGGTGCGGAAAAAGGGGTGGAAGGCCGCCATCTGGACCCACCTGCAGAAAAGCTCCGGCGTGGGGCGCCCCAGGAAGCCGCCCGTATCTGCCCCGCAGAAGGAAATGCCGCTGGTGCTCAGGCGCTGCACCATCAGATTTGCCATCTTCAGGTTTTCCCAGTCTGAATTATTGTCTCCTGTCCAGGTTGCGGCGTAGCGTTGCAAGCCTGAAAAACCCGCGCGGGAAAGAACAAACGGCCGGCGGTCGGGAGCATGCGTGAGCATGCCCTTGCGCGTGGCGCGTGCCATGCACTGCCCGTATACATTATGCGCTTTCAGGTGGGAGCATGAGTGCCCGTCAAACGCGTGCCGCGTGTCATCCGGGAAGGTACGGTCCGGGAAAATGGCCGGCTCATTCATATCCACCCACATCCCCCGGACGCCAATGTCCGCAATCTGGCGTTTCAGCAGCCCCGCCCACCAGTTGCGCGTATCGGGTGAGGTGAAATCCGGGAAGGTGCAGAGCCCCGGCCAGACATCGCCCTCCAGCAGGGCGCCGTCGTGCCGGCGGCAGAATACATTGCGCTCAAATCCACTGCGCCATACGTAGTTATCCGGGTTAATCTTGATACCCGGGTCAGCAATGGTGACTACCTTGAAACCATCCTCCCCCAGGCGGCGTATCATGCCTGCCGGGTCAGGGAAATGCTCCGAACTCCAGGTTAGGGACTGGTAGTCCTCCATGTGGTGGATATCCAGGTGAATTGCATCGCAGGGAATCTGGCGCTTGCGGAACTGGTGCGCCAGGTTCATGACGGCGCTCTCCGGGTAATAACTCCACTTGCTCTGGTGGTAGCCCAGAGCCCAGAGCGGGGGCATGGGCGGTAAGCCGGTCAGTCGGGTGTAGGTCGCCACGGTATCCAGCGCATCTGCCCCGGCAATGAAATAATAATCCATCTGCCCGCCGTCTGCGCCAAAAAGGATGCGGTCCTCGCGCTCATGCCCGAAATCAAAGTACGAGCGCATCGTATTATCAAAGAAAATACCGTATTGAGCCCCTTGGTTCAGGCACAGGAAGAAGGGGATGCTCTTGTAGAGCGGGTCGCTGTCCGGGGTGAATTTGTAATGGTCAGAGCCCCACATTTCCAGGCGGCGGCCGCGCAGGTTCAGCGCGCAGGGCTTATCCCCAAGCCCGAAGAAATGGGCTTTTTCCGGCATGTGTTTGAGTACCCAGACCAGGTCATCCCCCGTGCGTTCAGAGCGGCGGTGCCCCATGCCCTCGGCATCTGCGCAGAGGAGCCGCCCGCTCTCCCGGTGGTAAAATTCAAGTCCGCCATCAATTCTGCGGATGCGCAGCTCAAGGCGGTCTGTCAGTACGGCGAGGTAGCCGGCGGATTCCTCTTCCTGCAGTACCGGCGGGGTAGGGGTGTATTCTGCCGCAATTCCGTAGCTCGGAATGTTTTCAAAGACAGCCTGGGTCACATAGCGGCAGCGAACCACGCCCGGCTCCAGAAAACTCAGGCGGAGCCGGGTATCAGGCAGTTCGATTTCGAGAGTGTGGGGGGAAATCCACTCGAAGCTGCGCACGCTGGTGTTGAGGCGCGTGGGCATGGCTGCCGGTGCCAGTAGGGGAACTGGTTGGTGCGGAATCGGACTAACCGGGGGGCCATTGCAGGGAGCGCCCGCCGATAATGTGGATGTGGAGATGCGGAACCGTTTGCCCGCCATCCTCACCCGTGTTCAGTACGGTGCGGAACCCGCTTTCGGCAATTCCTTCAGCCCGCGCAATATCTCCAACCTTCAGCATGAGATGCGCCAGCAGCGCGGCATCTTCCGCGTTGGCAGCCTCAATGCTGGGAATCGGCTTGCGGGGAATCAGCAGCACATGCACCGGCGCTGCAGGTGCAATGTCCCGGAATGCGACGCAGAGTTCATCCTCGTACACGATGGTGGCAGGAATTTCCTTGTCCGCAATTTTCTGAAAAAGCGTTTTTTCCATGTAGCCATAGTTTTAGCATAACATTTCCCCTGACGCAAGTGTTTCCTTCACTCGGGGCATACATTGCGCATGTGTCCCAAGGATTTTGTAAGCAATAGAAACATCAATGACATTTTCGAGGCCCTCCCCCTCATCTCGATAAATTGGAATTTGCCGCGCCAACAGTGAGCGGAAATTTGAGCCCGCAGGGCGACAGAATCATAGCCCAGCGTGGAGCCGCAACGCGGCGGAACGCTGGGTTTGGAATAAAAAATAACCGGAACCCCGACCAACGTGGAGGGGTGGCAGGGAAGCGCTGCTAAAACACTAAGCCTTAGCTTCTGCCACCCACTCCGCTGCGCTCCGGGGTTCTGATATGTTCTTCATTTTACCCAG
>JAZRJB010000099.1:0-6038 GCA_045645565.1 Akkermansia sp.
CACCGACCCGGACAGCGACCGCATGGGCATCGCCGTGCGCGACACCGCCACCGGCAAGATGCGGCTCCTCACCGGCAACCAGATTGGCTCCCTGCTGGCCTGGTACCGCTGCATGAGCGCCATCGAGCTGGGTATCATCACCCCGGAGAACATCGACCACGCCGTCATGGTCAAGACCTTCGTGACCAGCCCGCTGCAGGATGCCATCGCCGCCTCCTTCGGCATCGCCACCGTGAACGTACTCACCGGCTTCAAATACATTGCCGCCAAGCTCGGCAAGTATGAGCAGGCCATCCCCGCCGAACTGCGCCAGGGCTACCGCTCCATGACCGAGGCCGAAACCCGCGCCCTCCGTCTGGATCACAGCAAGTACTTCATCTTCGGCGGTGAGGAAAGCTACGGCTACCTCGCCCAGGACTTCGTGCGCGACAAGGATGCCAACGCCGCCGCCCTCTGCCTCGCTGAGATGAATGCCTACCTCGCTTCCAAGGGTATCGGCATCCTCGAGTGCCTGAACAACATCTACTCCGAACTCGGTTTCTACAAGGAACTGGGCAAGAGCATCGTGATGGAAGGCGCCGATGGTGCCGCCAAGATTGCCGCCCTCACCAAGAGCTACATCGAGAACCCGCCCACCGAAATGGACGGCACCGCCGTGGCCGGCCTGCGCGATTTCTCTGCCGGCACCATGGTGGATGCCGAGGGCGACCCCATCCCCGCCGAAAAGATGCTCTTCATCGACCTGGCAGATGGCCGCAGCTTCGCTGTGCGCCCCAGCGGCACCGAGCCCAAAATCAAGTATTACCTCTTTGCCCACAGCGCCGCAGGTGCAGAACTCACCGCCGCCAAGGCAGAGGTGGAATGCAGCATCAATTCCCTCTGGGCCGCCGTCGAGGCCGACGCCTACGCCCGCATGGCATAAGAACCCATTTCAAAGCCCCCGCAGCCAGCCTGCGGGGGCTTTTCTGTGCCCTATGTACTACCTCCAGCTGATAACTTCGGGCATTCTGCTCTATATTGCCAGTGGCGTTATTATTGCCTGGTACCGAGGCATGTACAACAAGCAGGCATTCACCTCTATCCGCTTTCTGGGTGGCACCCTGGGCGCGCTGGGGCTCTACCTCAATCCCCTTATCGATTTGGGATATCTGGCACTCCTGCCCTTCCTCCTCGATTATTTTTCTCTCCCCGTCCTCGTGGTCGCTCTCGGGAAATACATCATCAAGCGATTCAGATAAAACTGGAATCCCTGCACAGGTGTCCCAAAGTTTCGCTATGTTGTAATCTATTGGCGAGCGGCCTGTCTCGGCGAAGCTTTAGCGAAGACGGAAGCAAGCGGGATTCATAGCCCACGATAGTGGGCGACAGAGCAATAGCCGGGGTCTGCGCCCGCTGCGGGGCTCTTGCGCTTCTCCTCCACTCTTTTCTTCCGCTCTTTTTCATGCTTAATTTCCTGAAAATCGGAAATACAATTCCCGATTTTCAGGAAATCACTTGACTTTTTACATCACTCATGTCATGATGCGTACAGGATGAAAAAGAGCGCAAGCAAGGAATACAGAGAAAGAAGCGTAGCAGCAAAAATACTGGAATTGACGCAGTATTACCCATGCATACTACTGACAGGAGCCCGCCAGGTGGGCAAATCCACTCTGCTGCGGCATTTGCTCCCAGAAGGTATGCGCTACATCACGCTTGATGATTTTCAGCAACTCGACTTTGCGCGTAAAGACCCCCAGGGATTTCTGGAAGCACATGGCACCCCTCTCTGCATCGACGAAATCCAGTATGCGCCGGATTTATTCCGCGCTATCAAGATGAAAATCGACGCAGACCGGCGCCCCGGCATGTACTGGCTCACCGGTTCGCAACGCTTCCACATGATGAAAGGGGTAAGCGAATCCCTGGCAGGCCGCATAGGCATTATCGATTTGTACTCTTTCTCACAGAGAGAACTGTACGGCACCCCCGTGAGCACCCCCTTTGCCCCGGGCAACGCAGAATCAGGCCTGTGCATGGAAGCCGTCTGCCCCCTGCCGGAGCTATATGAACGCATTTTCCGAGGCGGATACCCCGAACTCACCAAAACCAGCATACCGTGGTATGACTATTTCAGGGACTATATGCAGACTTATGTAGAACGGGATATCCGCCAACTCACCCAAGTGGGCGACGAAACTGCTTTCGTTCGGCTAATGCGCTCTGCCGCCATGCGCACAGGCCAGCAGCTTGTCTATAGCGATCTGGCAAGAGATGCCGGAGTCTCCGCAAAAACTGCTGCTGCATGGATTTCCATTCTGCAGGCCTCGGGCGTTATCGAATTGCTGGAACCTTACTACGTGAACACCATCAAACGCCTTGCCAAAACGCCCAAACTCTATTTCACCGATACCGGCCTGTGCTGCTGGTTAGCCGGCTGGCGCAGCAGCGAATCCCTCATGGAAAGCAACTATGCCGGGGCCATCCTCGAAACCTGGGTATACGGCCAGCTGATGCGCAGCTATGCAAATGCCGGGGTAAAGCCCATCCTCTCCTATTACCGCGCCCACGATGGCGCAGAAGTGGATTTCGTGCTTGAAGAAGAGGCCAACATCTACCCCATCGAAGTAAAACGCACTTCCACCCCTAAAGACAACGACACCCGCTGGTGTCGACGCCTGCCAGTAGCCTCATGGGCCAGCCTGCAGCCCCCCACTGTTCTCTGCTCTGCCACAGAGCCCCGTCCTTTGCCCTTCGGCGCCTCTGCACTGCCTATCTCCGCCTTATAATTTTTCCTGAAAATCGGAAATATAATTCCCGATTTTCAGGAAACGTCTCGCCAACGCCCCATTTATCACCGGTCGCCGTGACCGGCCTGCACGGTTTCTCCGTCGGCATCTTGGTAGACGCCGACGGCGCCCCCCTCCCCGCCGCAAGCGCCTCTATGGTAGAAAAAAACGTCATGTTGAATGAATTTGCTTGTTACCCCCCCCGATTTGGTAGGATTAAGAGTTGTCTTTCAACGCTTTTTATTCTGATTTTTATTTCGACATTCAGCCTTTTTCAACATCATGAAACTGCATCTACCTACCGCACTCCGCCGTGCTCTGCTGGCCATCACGGCCTTGCTGAGCCCCGCCGTGGTTACTACCACCATCGCCACCGCCTCCTTGGCCGCCATCTCTGCCCCGGCCATGGCAGAGGATCTTCCCCTGAGTGGCGGGACTGCCATATCCGACAGCCTGACAATTGATAGAGTTGAATCAGATGAAACACTAGATATCGGAAGTATCGCAAGTGGTTCAAATGACTTCACTTTATACGTTTCTGCGATAAAAGGGTCCGTGATAACAGATCGCAATCTCACAATTACTTCTTTAGTTGTAAGCCCTTATATAATGGGCTCCGTGAGTGTGAAGGAGAATTCTACAGCCACCATCACTCTGAAGGATGTAACTTTGGAATTTGGGAGTAGGGTCAGTGCAACCAACATTATTCTGCAATTCGTCGACAGTAATTTCGGTGAAATCACCGCAACCGAAAAACTTCATATAAAAAAAGAACGTGTTCTTTTGAATTCTGCTAATATCAGTGCAGGAACAACAATAATAGAAAACTCTATTGACCTTTATGCGTGCAACTTCCACACGGGCTCTGTCACAATTAATCCAGATGCCTACTTGTACCTTAATTCCTCCAATCTGAATCTGAAAGGCATCATTACCAACAACGGCTCGCTGGAGCTGAACGACAGCACCATCACGGTGGATTCCTCAGCCTTTACCGCCGGAACCCGGGAGCATTATTCTGATGGTGACAATGGCTATAAGACAATCGACACTACCTATGACGTGTTGACCGGACAAGCCGCCAGCGGCTCTGCCACATGGTACGTGGATTCACAGCAGGCTAGCTACGAAGATGGCACAGTGATTCTCGCCGGAACTGAGGATACGTCCGTATACTATGTAAAGAATGGAGATGTAAGATATACTCAGACTCTGGCAAATGATACGGTAAGATTCTGCGTGGACGGTGGTCATCTGAGTCTGAGCGAATCATTGAAGGATACGCAATCCATTGAATGGAAGTCTTCGGGTTCTTGGGTGAGTTTAAAGAATGATGCTGTTGTGCTCAAATCCTCACAGTTGAGCACGGTGGGCACAGGCGACTTCACCCTGACTGCCACGGATGGCGGCACTTATATCATCGACAAAAAGGTGGGGGACATAGTGGAGCTTACGCTGGGTACCGGGGTGAAGCTGCAGCCCGATTACTGGTGGGGCACGGTGAAGACCGCCGGTAACACCACCGTGAGCAGCGACCTCGATACCACCAGCTGGAAGAACACCGAGCTGGGTGGCAAGATTATCAACGCGGGAACGCTGGTGCTGGGTGGTAATATCACCATCAACACCTCTACATTTGCAAGCGAGGATGTTCTCACCATCAACCCGCACTACCAGCAGGGGAACTCGGCAGAGAGCATGAACTCCGGCTTCTTATCCACGGATGGCCTGAAGATTCAGGTGGTTAGCGGCAACGCTGCTGATGCCTCTGATGCCAACTGGAGTGTGGCCGGTGTGACCAACGGAGCCTATACGTTCGACGAAGCTAGCGGCCAGCTGCACGTGGTGCTCAAGGGCAACGTGAGTACGGAGTTCTATATCAATGGCGGGGATACCATCAGCTATGACAAGACAAATGCTGCTTTCACAAATGCGAACAACGAAGCCGCAACCGGACTGGTGCTCAATGGCGGTAATCTGAAGCTTTCCACGGAGCTGCTCAACAGCACGATGAAAATCACAGCCCAACAGGCAGGCACCGTAGAAATCGGCAGCGGTGTGACTCTGAATGCTGCCCAACTGGATGCCAGTGCAGCCAAAGTGACGCTGAGCGGCGTTGGTCACTACGCTATGGCAGACGGCGCTAACACCCTGGGCACCGGGGTGAGTGTGGGCAATGGCTGGAGCGGCAGCGTGTACACCGCCGGTGATACTACCGCTCTGGAACTGGATACTCTGGGGGTGGAGGATTCCTACGTCGATCTGGGAAGCGGCCATCACACGCTGGCTTCTCGTGACCAGGAGGTAGCGGCTAACCTGTATAGCGAAGGTTCCGTAAGTCTGGAAGGCAAGAAGCTGACCCTGAGAGGCTGGAATAGCCTGGGGAATGTATCCGTGGGTTCGCTGGTCATTTCGGGCGACAGGACATTTACACATATTTACAAAGGACTGACTACTACTGGCGAAAGCTCAGTGTCTGGCGGTTCTTATCTGGGCATTAATGGTGAGAGTTCGCTGGGTGGCACAATTGTGCTAGGAACAGGCTGTACACTGGAGCTGGAAGGCACTATTACGATAGACCCAACTACTTTCTCTCCCGATGATGCGGTAAAGGATGTCTCAGGCTATTTCATCGGCAGCAGCAAAACGCCGAACGCGACAAACTCCGGTTTCGAAGCCGCCTATTGGGATATCACCATTGCAGAGGGCGGTTCGGTTTATGACTATGGTGTCGTTTGGAAGCTGGTGGGTGCTGATGATGCCGCATTCGACTTTGATGAGGCTGATGGCACGCTGCATGCCTACAGTGTGGGCACCATCTTCCATGTAGCTCAGGGTGACACCATCACCTATGGCGCAGGAACTCTTGCCGACTTCACCAACAGCGCGGGTGAGGACGCCACGGGCATCCAGCTCAACGGAGGCACTCTGAAACTGGAAACAGACTTGGGTACAACCAGTGCCGGTTTTGTCAAGGCCGAAGCCTCCTCCAATATCGAAATCGGCAGCAGTGTGACTTTGAACGCTGCCCAGCTGGATACCAGCGCTGCTGGTGTAACGCTGAGCGGCGTGGGGTCTTATGATATGCAGGGGAAGAAGCTGGACGGCGCGGTGAAGCTGGACGACGGCGTGAAACTGGATGCCAACGAGTGGAAGGGAACGGTTTACACCGGCGGCGTGGCACAGGGTGCAGCGCTGAATATCAAGGCGCTGGGCAACAGCCAGTCCACCGTGCATCTGGGTGCCAGACCGATGCTCCGTGCCACACCT
>JAZRJB010000100.1:0-4323 GCA_045645565.1 Akkermansia sp.
AGTTGGTAGAGCAGTAGACTTTTAATCTATTGGTCTCGGGTTCGAGTCCCGATTCGCGTACTACATGTCCCCATCGTCTAGGGGTTAGGACATATGATTCTCAGTCATAGAACCGCGGTTCGAATCCGCGTGGGGATGCTCTAAGAGAAAGCCCGAGGTTAACGCCTCGGGCTTTTTGAGTGTTGAGTGGTTTATGGTTGGGGTAACTCCTGAGTGAACGGACGGTGTGCTTATTCCTCATTGAATTGGACCCCCAGCAGGCAGATGTCGTCATCCTGCTGCACGCTGCCGGTGAACTGGTGCATGCCTGCCAGTGAAATATCAATCATTTCGCGGATGCTCTGCGGCTGGCGTTCCTGCAGGAAATCCATAATGCGGGGAGCGCCGAGTTCATCACCGCTGGAGTCTTGCGCCTCCGTGAGACCATCGGTGAAGAGCATGAGTTTCATGCCATCCTCCAGGCGGATTTCGCTTTCGCGGAACATGGCGTTTTCCAGGAGCCCGAGGGCGGGGGTGCGGGGAATGGCTGGCTGGAAGGGCTTGGAATGGACCGGCATGACAATGGGGGCCGGATGCCCGGCACTTGCCATGGTGAGGCGCCTGCGGTCCAGATCCAGGTAAACATAGCACGCCGTGGCAAACATGGTGATGTTTGCCTGGGTGAAGATGCGCGACATCTGGCGGTTGAGTGAGGAAAGGAGCAGGGCGGGGGTATCCGCCAGGTTAGAGACCTGCTCCATGAGCCCCCTGAGCATGGAGGCAATGAGGGCGGCGCGGACGCCGTGCCCCATGACATCGCAGATGAGCATACCGACGCCGCTCTGACCTACGGGGAATACCTCGAAACAGTCGCCCGCAACACCCGCAGAGGGCATGTACACATGGTGGAAGCGGGCCCGGCGTATGGCGCCGCTGCTGTGTTTCCACTCTCTGTCAGGAATGTTGACTGGTTGCAGGGCTTGCTGAACTTCGCGCGCCAGGGTGATTTCCT
This sequence comes from Akkermansia sp., assembly GCA_045645565.1. Lineage (GTDB taxonomy): Bacteria > Verrucomicrobiota > Verrucomicrobiia > Verrucomicrobiales > Akkermansiaceae > Akkermansia. The sequence continues at coordinate 992 of JAZRJB010000100.1, forward strand.
TTTCGAGCGCCTTGTTTTTCTCATCGAGCTGTTTTGCAAGTCTCTGGTATCGCTGTTGCGTTTCAATGAGTTTGGTGACATCGCTCGAAATGCCGACAATGCCTTTTACGGTGCCGTCTGCGGCGTACCAGGGGAATTTGGAAACACGCCCCCAGGTGGATTTGCCGCCCTTCCACTTTTCATGGTGAATGCGGTTGAGGATGGGCTTGCCTGTGGCCATGATTTCTGCCTCCTCGGTGCGTGCGATTTCGCACATTTCCGGGTCAAAGAAATTGGAGTCCCTGCTTCCGATGAGGTCGGAAGGTGTTCTCACCTTCATTTTTTTTGCCGTGGATTCATTGGCAATGACAAACCGGGATTCCCGGTTCTTGAAATAGATGTTGTCGGGCAGGTAGTTGATGAGCGTGCGGAAGAGGTCACGGTCTTCCATGGCGTGTAAGTCCGCCATTTTCCGGCGTGTGATATCTACCCAGACACCGACCAGCCTGCTCGGCTTCCTGTCCTTGTCGTATTCCAATAAGCCATTGATGCGCACCCATTTCCATCCTCTGTTGCGCTGGTTGAGAATGCGGACTTCCACCCGCAGGGGGTAGTATGTCGGGCGGTCAATGTAGCGTTTGACTGTGGTGGTGAAGAAGTGGACATCGTCCGGATGGATGGTTTTCTCCGGCTCGGTGAAGATGTTGGGCGCCCAGTCTTTCATGGTCATGCCCATCATTTTGACACATTGCTCCGTGTAGAAAATTTCGTCGTTTTCAAACAACCAGCAGTACACGCCTTCCTCTGCGGCCCGCAACGCTTTCCTCACCATATCCCACACAAAGACTCCGGGTACGGTGCGTTTCTCATTATTCTGCTCGGGGCAATCGCTCATTCCAATGTTAACATACCCATTTTTTTGGAAAATTTCAAGCAGAAACGGTAAAAAAGGGAGAGAAAATCCACATGTGTCCCAAGGATTTTGTAAGCAATAGAAACATCAATGACATTTTCGAAGAAGCCCCCCTCATCTCGATAAATTGATGTTTATCGGGCTGAAAGCCCGTGGAATTTTGAGCCCTCGGAGAGGGCGACACAATAATAGCCCTGGGTGGAGCTGCGACAGCAGCGGCCTGCGAGGGCGTAGCAAGCGAGCAACGCGAGACGCGAAGCCCCGAACCCAGGGTAAAATGAAAAACATATCAGAACCCCGGAGCGTAGCGGATTGGGTGGCAGAAGCTAAGGATTAGTGTTTTAGCAGCGCTTCCCTGCCACCCCTCCACGTTGGTCGGGGTTCCGGTTATTTTTTATTCCAAACCCAGCGTTCCGCCGCGTTGCGGCTCCACGCTGGGCTATGCTTGTGCCGCCCTGCGGGCTCATATTTCCGCTCACCGTTGGCCCGGCAAAGTCCAATTTATCGGGCAGCTTTCTCAAACTTTGGGACACGTGTGCAATTATTTAACTTTTCCTTCATTTTTCTTGCCTTGAGAAAGCATAATTGTTATAGTGTGGAATATGGGATATCTCCGTTCTCTTGTGCTGATTGCCATTTCTGCATGGATGCTGAATAGTTGCGTGTATGTAAGCACGCACCGGGCGTGCGCCGACCGCGGGCGGCAATGCCAGGCCGTTGTGATTCCAGACCAGGAAAACCTGGTTATCTACCAGCATAATGGGAAACTGTACCTGCAAGGCGTATTGACTACAGTGCGGCGTACAGGGCGTGATAAAATCACCAATTTCACCATGAATGAATTCGGCAGCGGGCAGTTTGTGCCCATTCGCGGCTCATTGCAACGCTATGTCTACCGCGAGATAGGAGCAGCCGACATCATCGAAAACGACTATTTTTCAGTTCTGAACAACAGGAAGATACCCAAGGGCGCCAAAGTGCTGGGCAGCTCCGGCAATCCGTCCGGCTACCAGATTACCTCCCTGAATTGCAACCCGATTACAACGCGTCTGCAGTATGGCTGGAAAACCGAACTTCCCCGGTACGCAAGGCGCGTCAATCTCCGCATGGTGACGAGCGAACACCAGCAGGTCGGGAGTCATGTATGCAACACACGCCACGGCTTCATTATTCCGGTAACGCCATCGCGCACCAACAAACATGCCTGGTATGCGTACCCCCTGGCTGGCGTTTCATTTATATGCATTGACCTTCCCGGCACAATAGTGGCGAACACAGTGGTACCCATCGTATACGGGGTAGCAGCCATTCCGTGCAGCATATACGAACAAGGCAGAAGAATTCTGGTAACCCCGGATAAATAAACAGCTTACACCTTGCGGGTCATGCAATACCAGATAAAGCGGGTATTGTGGACCAGATAGCGCTTAAATAAACGCCGGGGCTCCTTGCAGAGGCGGTACAGCCATTCCAGGCCGTGGGCGCGCACCCAGGGCGGCGCCTGCTGCACGAGACCTGCGTGGAAATTGAACGCAGCCCCCACACCGAAGTACAATGCGGCTGGCAACTGATCCCGATGCTCAAACAGCCAGCGCTCCTGACGCGGGCAGCCCAGCCCGACCCACACGCAATGCGCTCCGCTTTCACGAATCGCGGCCAGCATACGTTCACTCTCACCCTCCGGCCAGGGGGGCATAGGCGGGCAATAATGCCCCGCCACCTGGGCTCCGGGGTAACGCTTCCCCAGATTCTCCTTCAGGCGATCAATAGCCTCCTCCGAACCGCCAAGCAGAAAATGCTTCAGCCCCGCATCGCGCCCAAGCTTCCACATCCACTCCATCACATCCGGGCCATAAAGCCGGTTGGCATTCGCGCCCTTACGACGCAACAGCCAAACAATCGGCATGCCATCCGGGCAGATGAAATCAAACGTGCGCAGCCCGGCACCATAATCCTCCGCCTCATGCAGTGCGCGAGTAAGCACATGCACATCAGAATGAGCCAGCAGGCAAGGCAGCCGGGTCTCTTGTGCCAGTTGAACCCACGCTGAACAAGCTTCCTCCAGATTGGAAGCCACGTAGGGAATGCCGAAAATATCAGTCTTAGGGAGAGTACTCATGCGCGCGCGCAAAGAATACACTGCTTTGCTCATCTGGTCAATGAAAAAACCGCTGCGGAAGCACTCCGCAGCGGTTTTGAAGTTGCAATAACTAAGCGTTATTCTTAGTTCTGGGAGGGGCTCCACTCCTCGGACTGCAGGGCAGCCAGGTTGAAGGCCTGCTCCAGACCCACCATATCGCCGGCACGTACGGTCTCGAAAGCGGCGGTCTCGCGACGCAGCTGCTCCGGATCGTAGTTCACAGCCTTGATGGAAAGACCGATGCGGCGCTCCACCTTGTCGACCTTGATGACGCGAGCCTTGATGTCGTCGCCCACCTTG
>JAZRJB010000101.1:0-8478 GCA_045645565.1 Akkermansia sp.
CCACTCCGAAACTGCCCTTAATTACTACGCAGAGGAAGCCCGGTTGTACGGCTATGCAGCTCCCCTGCTCGACTGTCCACCGGATTTACTGGAAGGACGGGAGGAATGCGCCAGTCTCCGCACCCGACTCGGCTGAAAAAAGCCCTGAGCTGAGGTCTCAGCCAGGCAAATTCTGGTTTTTCTCCAATTTCCACGGAGTCAGAATGTTCTTTTGCCTTGCATCTGCACGGGCGTACTGGTAGATTAGATACAATAATCCCCCTAGGTGATTTTATGAAACTCCATCTTCCTGTCGCCCTCCGCAAAAGTGTTCTTCTGCTCTGCGTTGCCGCCAGCACCATTACCTCCGCCTGGGGTGGTGCGATGCACGAGAATATTTCACAGCGAGTCTACGCCGATTTCGGTCAGAACCGTGGCCGCTATAAGGTAAACGGTGTCAGCACCATGCTGCAAGCCATCCGCGAGAAGGATAATCTCATCGTCATCCCGGACAACAACCCGGACACGAAGGATCACGGCATCTCCCTTGAACAAGGAATGATTGATTTCAGCGGCACGGTGGATTACGGCTACAGCGCGCAATGCTACGGCGCTGGCTCAGCCTTCGGCAGCAACTACCTGGTCACTGTGGCGCACAACCCCCATTTCAACGCTGCTTTCGGCGGCTATGTCGTCGGCGCCGAGAATACCATCAAATACTGCACAGTCTCCGCCTCTGAGAAAGACCTGGGCAGCGCGGCAGACTGGGCCTTGTACCGCCAGAACAAGATTTTCACCGATGTGGTGGGCACCCACAATTACAGCGGGGTTAATTCCGAGCAGGATGACCTGGACGGCAACGGCATACTTGATATCAAGGAACAGGTGGAAGGAACGCTGATGTACCGCGCCGGCGCCGGTGACGTAGACTACTGGATGTCTGACGGTTCCCGCATTGATGCAGGTGATGCATACACCTTCCTCATCGGCGGTATCTGCACCATCCGCTTCGTTGCCGTTACCGAGGAAGGCATCATCTTTGCCGACTGGAACATGAATAACCAGGACATCGGCGTTTCCGAAAAATCCCCCTTGCCCCTGGCCTCTTGCGGTGGTGACTCCGGCACTGCCAACTACGTGTACAACAAGGAAACAGGGCGTTATGAGTATTTCTTCTCACTGCGCGCCGGTAACTTCACCACCTACAGCGTGGGTCACGGTTCCATCGACTTCGCTAACGAATCAATGGCTATGTACAGCCGCGAGGTGAACATGACCGAAACCCACACGGCCTACCTGAATGCCGTGACCAATGGTACCGGCACCCTTACCGTGGGTGATACGGAAATAACGCACCTGGCAGTCAACTCCGGCTCGCATACATGGAAAGACCTTTCCGCTGTTAAGGACCAGGCCAACTGGTTTGCCTATGATAACAGCTACATGAACAGCATCAATGGCCTGGGCAGCACGCACAACCTTATTTTCGATGGTGGTAAAGCCGACAACACCATCATTCTGAACGCCACGGTGGACACCGGTGTGGGCTACCTGGAATTCAAGAACGGTAATTTCACCATCCAGAATGCCGAGGGCAAGGACTACACCCTCAACACCGCCGGCTATGTCATCAACGAAGGGGCTGAGGTTCACCTCCAGCTTACCAACGATGCAAACTACATGCGCGAATGGCGCAAGAACGGTGAGGGCGATTTGTACATCGAAGGCAGCGGTGACAACAATATCCTGCTGGCCGTGGGCGGCAGCGGTACTACCTACCTGAACCGCGAGGGTGGCTACGCCGCCTACAACGTGATGGCAGCCAGTGGTGCCACCGTAGTCATCAATGACATCAAACAGATTGAGCGCGACTTCACGTTCGGGCTCAACGGCGGCACGCTTGACATGAACGGCAACAGCATGGACTGGTACACCACTCATGCCGATGCCGCCGCTATTGCCGCTGATGGCTTCAGCATCAACACCCTGACGGATTCCGCCATTCTGACGAACACCAAGGGCACCACCGAACTGATTTACAAGCAAAGCGGTGAAAGCACCTGGCTGGGTTCCATCAAGGACACCGCCACCGGCGCCATCCAGGTTGTGGTGGATGCCGGCGCCGGCTCTGTGTGGACCATGAACAGCATCGGTACCGACCTCACCCAGAACGCAGGCAGCAGCTTCACGGTAAACAGTGGTACGGTTGTGCTTGTCGGCACCAATACAGAACATGGTCCCGGCACCGTGCAGTACAGCAATGATGTGTGGAGTTCCGAGGATGACTGGCATTATGCTGATGCCCAGATGGATGTGAGCGTGAGCGAAGGTGGCACCTTCCATCTGGGTACCCACGCCCGCCTGAAGGGTGATGTCACCGTGAACGGTGGCACCTACGTGATGGGCGAAGGCGTGCGCCACCAGATGGAATATATTGAAGGTGGTATCTTCATGGAGGATACCTACGAATGGGCTGAATACTACGGCCACCATGGCGACACCACGCTGAACAATGGTACCCTCAAGGTGCAGTTCGACAGCAAGACCACGGCCAACACCACTTACAGCGGCAATATCACCGGAACCGGTACCATGAGCGTGGATGCCGGTAAGGGCAGCCTCACCCTCACGGGTAACAACACCTTCACCGGTGCCCGCAGCGTGGAGAACGGCACCCTCATTGTAGCAGATGCCGATGCTGCCGGTTCCGAAAAATGGCTGGTGAAGGACAAGGGTATCTTTGCCACCCAGAATGCTGATGGCAGCACAACGCTGTCCTATATCGATGCAAATTCAACCGGCGTACTGGCCCTGAACCAGGACCAGACCACCCAGATTGACATGACCGGGCACAATAGCCTCATCCTCGGCGCGCTGGATGGTATGACCATCAACTACGGCACGCAGAACACCTCTGAGGCGCTCGCAGCCAATGCCAACAAGGAATGGCGCCTGGGTGGTGGCGGTGGCGAACTGGTGGTGGACTACCGTCTCACCGGCGATAACAAGCTCATTCTCGGCAATAGGCACACGCAAGGCATTGTGACCCTCACCAACACGCGCAATGACTTTACCGGCGGTATTGATTTTGCCAGCAGTGGTGTGACCCTCAACTACACTGACCCCGCCGCTGTCGACAAAATCAGCCTTAATCTGACGTACGGAAACCGCGCAACCATGGCCCCGATGATTAACAACATCACGGCTGCGTCCAGTGGTATTCTGCTGCAGAACCAGGCAGATGCAGATATTGATATGAGCAGGCATGCCAGCCTTTTCCTGGGCGCCAACGGCAACCTGGAATACAACGGTGACATCACCGTGGCTGAAGGGCAGGATTATCGATTCTCCGCCGCCAATGGCATCTTCACCGTCAATTCCGAACTCGATGGCAACCACAACCTTATTATCGACGCACAAGGCTTTAAGGGTGGCACGGTCAAACTCACCAATGCAAGTCCCATCACCGGCAGTGTCACCGTCACTGGTTCCGGGGCTGGTTCCGGCGTGACCGCAGGCAACATCACCCTGCGTATTGATGAGGACGGCTTGCTGGACAACGCCAGCGGGGTCTACCTGCAGAACGGAGGCACGCTCCACATCGGTGAATCCACCCAGCACATCACCAACCTGGAGCTGGGCGAAGGTAGCGCCATCATCGGCGACCGCATGAGCAGCCCCACCGATACGAAGTACAGCACGCTTCACCTCACCATTGATTCCCTGGAAGATATCAAAGGCACCATCAACGTCAATACCATCTACAAGTATGGAGAGGGCACGCTGGAGCTGAGCGGAAATAACGGAAATGTCAAATACGGCGAGCTTTTCATTGAAGAAGGCAATGTAAAACTCACGCAGAACGATGCTACCATCGGTAGTGTTTACATCAACAACAGCACGTTTGACCTCAATGAAAACTCCTTCGCAACCGGTTCAATTGCAGCGAGCAACGGCGCACTCATCAAGGCTTCCGGGGTTTCCATCTGGGGCAATGCCACGATTGGCGCCCTGGAAGGTACAGCAGAGTTGAACAACGGAGGCTCTGAGGTAACCATCATGGGCACCATCGGTGCCGCAAAGGATGCCACGCTTGTACTGTCCGGCTCTGGTAAATGGAACATGCGTGCCGCAGGTTTCAACACCATTGATGAAAAGGGCACGCTGAGAGTGGAAGACGTTTCATCCCTCTCCTTCACCGCCGGTTCAAACAGTGGCACAACCACCAATATAAACAAATCCCCCTGCGAGGCCTCTATCCGAGTGGGTGGTATCCTGGACCTTGCTGAAAGCGTTACCGAACTCAACTCTGCAGCCGCCTGCGACTTGCAGGTGCTGAATTTCAGTACGATCCAACTGAACGGGCAGAACCTTAAGCTCTCCGAAACCACCAACCAGGCAGAGTGGCGCATCAAGAGTCTGCAGTCCTCCGGCAATGAGACGGTTACCTGGGAGGCCTCCAAGACAAAGGTTTCCAACTATACATACAAAATTGATGACCTGAACGACCCCGTGCGTATGACGGATGTCAACTCCTCCCGTCTTATCCTCAGTGATGAAGGTTCTTTCTCCGGCACGCTGGCGGCTAAGCGCACGTCTGATGGGCGCTCGTACAATACCTATGTGGAACTGGCTCACGACAAAGCTCTGCAGAACGCCACGCTTGACCTGCAGGGGTACAACGGAGCCAACATGGCACTGGCGGTCAACACTGATCATGCCCGCATCAAGGGGCTTACGGGCAATGAACACAGCCTGGCCTACGGTGGTGAATCCTACCGCGTGAACCAGGATACAGCCCCCACCTCCACCCGCAACAGCACGCTGAGCATCACGGGTGATGGTACCTACGAATACAAGGGCGCCGTAGCCGGGCTGAGCATTGCCATGGAGGGAACCGGCACGCAGAAATTCACCAGCAGCAATGTTTCGGTAGCCAACATCTACGCCAACTCAGGGCGCCTGGAGTTCACCTCTGACACCGTGGTGACCGATACAATTTACATGGGCCTGGGTGGCACCCTGAACATGGGCGAAAGCTATTCGCTGAACGAGGGAACCACATTTGCCATTGTGGGTAACCAGGGTGCTTTCGAGAGTACGCTGGTACTCAATGGCGGTATGCTGGCCTTTGATTCCACTGCGCTGAATAATGGTACCGCCCAATTCACGGGAACAATGATTTTTGCCGAAGGGCATGATTCCCAGGTAATTGACATCATTGACCCGAATTCCCTGGAACTGGGGCGCACCTACACCCTGTTCAGCAATAGCTGGGAAGGTATGAGTGCCACATTCTCCGTCGACACCGCTGACTACCTGCAGGGCACATTTACTGCTGATGCATCAGGGTTGCAGATGACTCTGGCTATGGGAAATGGCTTTTCTGAATGGACAGGCAGCAACTACGGAGTCTTCACTGAAGGCACGACGGTTGTCTTCCGCAACACAGAGGCTAACCCGGATTTGACTTTCAATGAGGCAAAGACGGCCGCCGGGCTCCGTTTCGTGAATGATAACACGTACACCTTCAGCGGTAGTGATGTGACGCTGACCGGTTCCCTGCAGATAGACAGCGGCAAGCTGGTGCTGAACAGCAAGCTGAGCGCCGCCACTTATGAAGCCACCGGCGGCACGCTGGAAATTGCCAGCGAGGGTACGCTGGCATTGACCGATACCCTTACCTCTGCGGAGAATCGCATAGGCACGGTAAACGATATCTCCGGCACTGGTACCTTGCAAGTGAAGCTCGATAAGACGAACAACACCTATGACAATAAGCTGGCGATTGACGCCGACTTCACCGGCACCACCCATGTGCTGGAGGGCAACCTGACCCTGACCGGCAGCACCTATGGCAGCACGCTCAAGCTGGCAGACGGGGTTAATGCCCAGATTACTGACACAACCACCATTAACGGGAACCTGGAACTGGCTGGCACCAGCCAGATTCACCTCAACAGCTGGAAAGACCTGACCATCAACGGCAATGTAACCGGTGAAAACGGTATATGGGACCGCCGTGGCAGCGGCACACTGCACATTAATGGTGATGTTCAGCTGAGTGGTTTCAATATCAGTGCAAATTCCACCAATAACTTCAATGGTAATGTCCAGCTGAATAGTTTCGATATCAACGCGGATAATACCACCCATAACTTCAACGCCAATGCCTCCATTGGTACGGTGATGATTGACCAGAACAACGCCACAATGAATTTCAAGGGTGAGACCACACTGGGCACTATCACCGTTGGGCAGCATAACTGTGCGGTGACTTTCAATGGGGAGACGAAAATAGGCACCCTCAACGTTGGCAGAAGCGGTAACAGCACTGGCAATCTGACCGTGGCTTTCAACGACACCGCCACTGCAGATGTGGTCAATATCGTCTATAATGATGGCGTGCTGAGTGGCAGTGGTTCCCTGTCGACCAAAGCACTTAATCACACCATGGGTTCTACCCTGAAGCTGGATGGTCTGGAAGTCGTCGTAACGGAAGCTCAGAGCCTCTCTCAGAGTGGCAATATAACTTCTACGTACAACCTGAAGAATGGTGCCACCCTGGATATGCGCCTTGCTGACTTCAGTATAGATGGAGCCATGACAGTGGGTGGAGCAGATGCCGACGGCACTATGTACATCAAGAGTATTAAGCTCTCCCCCATCTTTGCTAATGCTAGTTATGGCTCTAACCTGAATGTTAATACCGGAGCGCATCTGGTCATTGCTGGGGACGCTTCGGGGTCCGAATCGGGCAGCTTTGTGCTGGCGATGTATGGTGAGGGTCACAATTGGAATGGTAAGTTCAATACCATCACTGTGGATGGCACCCTGACCAGCAATGCCGCCATGACCCTGATGCACAACAACGCCACGATTAACGTGAATGATGGTGGTACGTTGAATCTGCTTAAGGGACTGGGCCTGACGGGGCCATGCACGACCAACTACATGAACAACCCCGTAACGGCCACCCTCAATGTAAAAGAAGGTGCCCGCATCAATGCCGCAGGCGGCACGCAGCATGACAGACTGAGTATAAGTCTTGCTGCCGACACGACCCTGGGTGCCATCGGCGAGGCTGATTCCACCGTCACCTTCTCCAACACCATGAGCTGGGGAACGGATGGCAAGGAAGGCACCATCACCATCGACACCGCTGCCACCACGCCTGATGAGAACCTGCAGCTGGTGCGCAGCGAAGATCAGGGCGTTACCGTGGATATCACCGGCAATATATCCCTGAAAGGCAATACCGCTCTGGAGGTGGTTGGCAGTGGTGCCCTGAAGCACAAGGAAGCGTTCAACAACGCCACGGCTATCCGCGTGCAGGAGGGCGCCACCCTGGCTGTGGATTCCACGGCTGCGCTTACCGCAGGTGCTGAACTCAACAAGGGCGGTCTGGCTCTGGATTCTGCCACGGTGAGCGGCAAGGATATCACCGTTACGGATTCTGCCAGCATCCGCGCTACCGGAGGTACCAGCACGATAGCTGCCAATACGGTGCTGACCAACACCTCTACCGTTTCGTACGATGTAGCTAATGGCGCGACACTGAAATCCACCGGCAGTCTTGGTGGTGATGGACGCGCCGATATTACCAAGAGCGGCACCGGTGACCTGCACCTGAACAACGCTAGCAATGCCGTGGCTAACATCCGGGTGAATGAGGGTGAGCTCAACCTGTACGGGAATGACACCTACTATATCAACGACCTGCTGGTTGATACGGGTGCTGCGCTGAAATTCTACGCCGGGCTCGTCGACACCACAGACAACGTAGGGGCTAACATGGTGGTGGATGGTACTGCCAGCTTCACCACGGGTAGCACCATGGCCGGCAATCTGACCCTCGCTACCGGCTCCACGCTGGAAATCGAGGAAGGCTTCCTCACCATGAGCAGCAACACCCTGACCCTGCAGCAGGGCATTACCCTGGGAGATGCAACGCTGCAGCGCATCATGGACCTGAGCATTGGGGAGCAGCTCATCCTCTTCACAGGTGTGGACGCCCTGGTTCTGGAATCAACCTTGCAGGCCGAGCTGACAACGCAAGATGCCGTAATGGCGTCTACGTTCTTCGCTAACATAGAGAACAACAGCTACGTGCTCACCTACTCTGGCGGCAATGTCGGGTTCACCATGACTGCCAACATTCCTGAACCGACCACGGCAACGCTCAGCCTGCTGGCACTTGCAGCGCTGGCTGCACGCCGCCGCAGAAAGTAAGAGCGGTATCAGGCGCCAATCCCACAGCCCCGCACCTTCCCGCTCCCTGGGTATGTGCGGGGTTACTGGTAATGCAGCACCTCCACTGCCAGGACCAAGCCGCTGCGGAGTTGAGGAAGCGTATCAATCGTGTAGGGGGCTTTCGCCCCCTCACACACCACCGTACGTGCCATTTATGGCATACGGCGGTTTCCAATCAGCGTTTGAGGAGTTGATAAAACGAGATATATCCCTCTGCTCGCAGCCATGCGTTATCCATGCAGATAT
>JAZRJB010000102.1:0-18596 GCA_045645565.1 Akkermansia sp.
GATGACGTAGCCAAATGGTTCAGAGCACATCCGGGAGAACTGAGACAAAGCCTGTTACAGGGCAGCTACCAACCACAGGACGTAAGGGGAAAGAGTGGTTCAGGAAAATGGGGTTAGTCTCATTGCAGAGCGTCGTCTGTAATGGTTAGGAAACCGCCGTATGCCATAAAAGGCACGTACGGTGGTGTGTGTGAGGGGGCGAAAGCCCCCCTACACGATTGCCTTGATTTCAGCGACTTATAAAATCGCAACTCATAACGAAAACCGGACTTACCGGGCTGATCTTGCATCCATTTTGCCCCTGTTTTGCGGGTCAACCCCAAACATTGGGGTTGACCCGGTAATTTAACGCTTGCGGGAAAAGCCGCGCCCGGCAAGAACAGGGAGATACCGGTTAATCAGATTAACAAAAGGTATGCACAGTACTATCAGTATGATAAAGCGCAAGAATGTCGGAATATTTATAATCGACTGAGCTGCAATTAAGGTATTCAGAATGAGTAGATGCAAAGGGAAGAGAAGCAGAGAATTTCTGCCGAACCAGGTAACAAAAACTGTTATCCATTTAGAACACAGAATGAAACGTGATATCAGAATAAGTACAGCAATAGAGCCGCAGCATGCTCCAGCATAGGAGATAGCATAGTTTCCATAATTATGGGAATACATTAATAATGGGGAATTATTCAGGCTACATACAAGGCAAATTCCGAACAAAAGAATTGCGGCACCTATATGGTATTTATTAATCATACCCTTTTCCATACTAGAGAGGAATTGAGCAAGCGTATTGCCAAAGATGATATATGTAAAGGCAACTAGACCAATATCCAACATGAAGGGTAAGCGCTCAGGATGGATAATGCTGAGTGCCCAGGCCCCCGCATAAACGGAGATGGATATGATGAATAATAAGATTTTATTATTGATGTATCGCAATGCAAAAAACGCTGCGCAGTCAGCGACAAAGAGGCATGGAAGGAACCACAAGCGCAATCCTGCGGCATCATCACTATTGAGAGCGGTTACAATACTCAGCAGTGTGGCTTTGATATTCACAGCTGAACCTTGATAGACGAGCCATGCTGCAAGGAAAATAACCTCAAAAATAAAATAAGGAATCATCAGCTGAATGAACCTTTTTGCTATATGGGATCCAAAAGTATGCTTGCGTATGGAGGATGCTCTGTCCAGCATAAATCCGGAAATGATAAAAAACAGAGGCATGTGGAATTGCAATATAGCCGACGCTGTAATTTGATCCAGTCCGCCATTGTGATGCAGTAGAACCAGCAGCATGGCAAATCCGCGCCATGAATCAATAATAGCACTGCGGGAAGAATGATCGCTGAGAGAAAATAGTTGGCTCTTCTGCAATGATTGTGGAATGAGCCCTGCAAGGAAGAAGAAGAGCCGGAGAAAAGTATTAGTAAAAGGCATAAAACATTGAGAATGGAGGAGAAAACTAAACTGGCGCCATTCTTTCGACACTTAGGAAGCTAATTTAAGCCCCTTCTTCTCGTGTTCATCTGGCGTATGTGTGTGTGTTATATCACTCTGTATCCTCGGATGTCAATCCATTTTGTCCGACAATGTAGCGTAGGCTCTGCATTCTCGATTGAGGCAGCTCAGGAAACATTGCCGGGAGGATTGCCCTTGTATGAAGGGGTATATCAAAAATGAACTGGGGCATGGTAGTGCGCGTGCGTAAGGCAACAGGACAATATGGCAGATTCTATTTGCGCGGCATCGACCTTCTCGAAACAAACAACGCCATCGCCACTGAGCCCAAAGATTACTTCTCGGCGTACGGGACGATTGTCAAGAATTTGGCAGGTATGAAATGCTCTGCGCTTGCCAAGTGGGTAGAATGGGGTATAATGGGGCGCGTAACAAATATCATAACCCCATAAGACATACTATGCCTGATGCACGATTCCAACCGCTGCCCGGATTCCGCGATTTTGCTCCGCAGGAATGCGCCTTCCGCAACTATTTGTTCAATACGTGGCGGCGTGTAGCTCATCGGTATGGATTTGTTGAGTGGGAGGCCCCGACGATTGAATCCACGGAGCTTTATCTCAAGAAATCTGGTGGTGAATTGCCGACCCAGCTGTTCCGTTTCAAGGACCAGGGTGAGCGCGATATTACGGTGCGGCCGGAGCTGACTGCATCTCTGGGACGCATTGCTGCGGCATACCAGCGTGAGTATACCAAGCCGCTCAAGTGGTTTGAGATTGGCTCCTGTTTCCGTTATGAGAAGCCGCAGAAGGGGCGTTTGCGTGAGTTTGTCCAGTTTAATGCTGATATTCTGGGTGAAGCAGGTGAGGGGTCTGATGCAGAGCTGATTTCCCTGGCGATTGACTGTATGCGTGAATTCGGTTTCACCGCAGATGATTTTGTGGTAAGAATCTCAGACCGCGAGGTGTGGCTGAAGTATGCCGCTGACCACGGGGTGGAGGAAGACCGCGTGCCGGATTTCCTGGCTATCATCGATAAGTTTGAGCGTGATCGCCCTGAATACTGCCAGGAGAAGCTGGATGCGTTCGGCATGAAGCGGGAAGATCTGGTGAATTTCATTGCTAATCCTCCGGCAGGCTGCTCCCCGCGTTATGATGCGGTGCTTGAGGAGCTTCAGGCTCGCGGGTTAGAGGCTTATGTGAAGCTGGATTTGTCTGTGGTGCGAGGCCTTGCTTATTACACTGGTCTCGTGTTTGAGATTTTTGACAAGGGACACACTCTGCGTGCTGTGGCAGGTGGTGGTCGCTATAACGGGCTTGTCTCCACTCTTTCCAATGGTGCTGTGGATATGCCCGCCACGGGCTTCGCCATGGGCGATGCCGTGATTGCGCACCTGATTGAGGCATGCCCGGCGGCCAAGGCGCTGCGCGATGCGGCACTTGCCGCTGCCAGCTGCGATGTATGCATGGTGCTGGCTGCGCCGGAGAAGCGCATGCAGATGCTGGCACTGGCATCTGCTCTGCGTGATGCCGGTCTGCGTGTGGATTTGCCGCTGGCACCTGCCAAGGTGAGTAACCAGCTGAAGCGCGCGGAGAAGATTGGCGCCCGGTATGCGGTGATTATTGGTGCGGAGTATCCTGAGCTTGAACTCAAGAATATGGCTACTCGTGAATCGATGCACGCGTCCCCCAACGGCCTGATGGCTGAATTGCTTGGGGATGGCGAAGAAGTTTGATTCCGCATGCGGCTCATTTCTCTGCTAGTTCTGATATTGCTGTGGGGGCAGCCTGTGTTCTGCACCCCGGCAATGGGGCGTGGCTCAGCAGCCAGAAGGTCGGCGACAGCGACCACGCAGCCCCCTGTGTTAATCAAATCAGAACGCCAACTCAAGGCTGCTTTTGCTCAATGGCTGGGCAGGATGTGCGAGAAGGTTGAGTTCCGGTTGGATGCGCCGCTGATTCCCCGCTGGCGGGAGCTGATAGGCAGCGATGCCTGGGGGGAAAGGGTGTATAAATGCATCTCAACCTGCAGGTCGGATGGTCTGGTAACGCTCAATTTCGAATACCGGGATTATGCTCGCTTGTCCAGAGCCATCCAGGACGCCTCGTTCCGCGCCACTCTCACTGCGGAAGAAAAGGAGGCTCTGAGTTTGGTGGTAGCCCGTGTGAAAGCGCTTGTGCGCCCGGGGATGAGCCAATATGAAAAGTTGCTCGCGATACATGATTTCATCGTTACCCGCGCCCGGTACAGCCGGGATGGCGGGCGGCGCGTGATAGATATCATGAAGTACGGTCGTGGTTGCTGTGAGGCGTATAGCTCCACGCTCTATATCATGCTGCAACAGGCAGGTATACCTGTTCGCCTGGTTGTAGGTGATGCCGGTGAACCCCATGCCTGGAATCTGGTGCAGCTGGGGTCAGTCTGGTATCATGTTGATGCCACGTGGGATGACCCAGTCGTCAAGACCGGCAGTCAGGATGTACTGTCGCACTCTTATTTCTGCCTGACAGATGGCGAAATGGCGAGGACGCACCAGTGGATACGCAGAGATTATCCCGCTACGGGGGCTGTTACGGAGTATTATTACCGGAAGAACGGCAGTTATTTCAAGGATTTTTGCAGTTTCTGGACAGCCGCCACGAAAGCCTATAAGCGGGGAGAACGCCGCTTTGAAGGGTACCTGTGCGCTTATGGAGATGATAAACTGTTCATGGACAATATCAAACGTCACAGTAGCCCGGAGACTCCTGCCTCCATCCGCTGGGTGGGACCTGACTCCGCTTCGGGCGTGGTAATCGTGACCTTTGGGGGAGAGAAACACTGAGCCGCCAGCGCCCAGGTCCCTTTACCGGGCATTGAGGAAGGAGACAATGCCGTGCCCGATGGCTTCTGCGTACCGGATGGCGTTCTTCTCCTTGCTCAGGAACCGGGCGTGTTCCGGGTTGGAAAGGAAAGTGGCTTCTGTGATAATGGCCGGAACGAACGATTCGTTGCAGGCATTCAGCCAGTCGCCGCCACCAAGCCGACCATTATCGCGGATGATGACACCGCAGCGCACGCCGTTATTGGGCATGCCGCCTTTGTCGTAAATGGTGTTAGTGATGGTATCTGCCACCGCCAGGCCGAGACCTGTACCTTCCTCATTGCAATAAATGGCACCCTTATTGTACACCATCCACCTGGCGGTCCGGCTGTTATGGTGGAGGTACACGACAGCGGCTGGGTTCTGATTCAGTGCATAATTTGTGCTGAGCATACCCACTGCCATGCGGTGCGGGTGGTGGCTTGAGCGGTAAATCCCCGTAGGCACCGGCGTGTTCACGTGGTGAACCCTGTTCTTATCTGCCACTTCTGCCAGCTTCTTATCTGTGGGCATGGAGCCGCGGCAGCAGATGCGGTATTCATAGCCCGCATTGCGAATCACCTGTGCGGTATAACCGGAATAGCGGTACCAATATTCACATTCCTCAATCATACCATACCGGGCGTCCGGGGTGCGGGCTCCCTGACCACCACGCTCCGGGTGGTAGAAGTGACCGATATCCAGAACAACCATTTTGGATTCCCGGACCTGGGCACGCATGCGCTGCTGGGTGCAGCAGGTCAGCAGCAGTGGCAGCAGAAGTGCTGCAAGAAGAAGCTTTTTCATAGACCAAGTTCAGTTTGACCACCGGGGTGAATGGCTCCCAGCTTGTTATAGGCTGCGGGCATGGCTTCGCGTCCTCTCGGTGTGCGTTTAATGTAACCCTGCATAATCAGGAAGGGTTCGTGTACGTCCTCAATGGTTGATTCATCTTCACCCACGGCAACAGCCAGTGAGGAAAGACCGACCGGCCCACCCCCGAATTTATAGATGATGGTTTCCAGCAGGCGCTTGTCCATTTCGTCCAGACCATCGTCGTCAATATCAATCATACCGAGGGCAGCGTGAGCAACTTCTGCTGTGATGCGGCCATCTGCTTTCACCTGGGCGTAATCACGCACCCAGCGGAGCAGGGCATTGGCAACGCGTGGGGTGCCGCGTGACCTCCGGGCAATCCCCAGCGCCCCGGCTGGTGCAAGGTCGATATCCAGCAGGCTGGCGGAGCGGTGCAGAATCTGGCAGAGTTCATCAGCCGAATAGTAATCAAGTCTGTTGACGAGCCCGAAACGGGAGCGGAGCGGTCCCGTGAGCATGCCGGCACGTGTTGTTGCGCCCACAAGGGTGAATTTAGGCAGATTGAGCTGGATGGAGCGGGCGTTCGGTCCCTGGTCAATGATGATATCGAGGCGGAAATCCTCCATCGCAGGGTAGAGGTATTCCTCAATGGCCGGGTGTAAGCGGTGGATTTCATCAATGAAGAGAACGTCACCCTTTTCGACATTGGTGAGGATGCCGGCCAGATCTCCGGCTTTTTCAATCTGCGGGCCGCTGGTGGTATGCAGCTTGTGACCAACGGCACCGGCAATGATGTTGGCAAGTGTGGTTTTACCAAGTCCGGGAGGCCCGCTCAGCAATACATGGTCAAGAACATCGCCTCGCATCCGCGCGGCTTCTACCATCAGCATGAGGCGCTCCTTGACTTTCTCCTGCCCGCAGAATTCGCTGAATGCGGGGGGGCGAAGGGAGAGGTCGTAACTGGTTACGGGGCTGTCCGCCATGCGGGTGTAGAGAGTTTCTGCCATTACGCCCCGGAATTTAGCATATTTGGCACCCGTGGTCAAGGTAGGTGCGCGTTATGTTTGCATTTCTGTGAGCCGCCTCTTAGAAGATGCCATAAAGCAGCACCTGGCCGGTGCTGCTTTATGGGAAAAACGTATCAGGCTTTTTTCTTCTTTTTCTTTTTGGATTTCTCGCCGGATTTCTTTCCTTTCTTCTTGGCTTTGGACTTATCATCCTTTTCAGCCTTGTCCTTACCAGCCGAGCAGACACCTTCCAGCACAATGACCTCCTGAGGTTTCAGGGTGATACTGATTTCCTTATCAATGTTGACCGCACCTTCCAGCAGGGAAGGAATGTTACGCTGGTCGGTAAATGAGCTGCGGAACTTCACCTTATCCTTTTTCACAGACGGGGGAACATCGAGTATCTGGCGCAGCGTGGTTGTAAGCGTCTTTTCGCTGTCGCTGGAGTTTCTAAGCGTCAGCGTGCAACGGGCAGGGGTCCATGCAGCCCAGCCGTAAATGTCACCATCATTGGTCGCTTCACTCCAGGGGGCACCACCAACCCAGTGAACGTCTGCCAGCACGTCTTCATTGCGGCGAATCCATTTAATACATTCAGCCAGTTCGTCCCACAGCTTGCCATTCTGCTGGCTCATCAGATCCTGGTCAACGTACAGCTCCATGAGAGCCGAGCCACAGCCGAAGGCTGCCCGCATTTCCTTGATGCAGTTGGCCGGGTCTTTGCTCATGACATGAGGCGGACCGTTCTTCGTGATAATCAGACCATGAGTCATGACCGAGTTAATGGGGAACAGGGGGGCGCCTTTCACAAAAACCTCGTGAACGAGTCGGTCGCGGTATGTAATCCATTTATCGCGCTCATCTCCAGCGGAGCCAGCCTGGCCAAAGTCGTTTTCCTGTCGCCACACGCAGTCTGAGTAATGGAACCAGAACGGGCTGGCCCAGGTGCCCACTGTGGTATTCAGGAAAATATCCTTTCTGGCCTTGCGGAGTTCCGTCAGCACGCGGATAATCCCTTCGGCATCTTCCAGATTACCGGGACCCTTGGAATGGAAATGCGTGGAAATGCCGTCGAATTTGAAATAGCGCATTTCGTAGTCCCGCACCATTTGGGAGCATCTGCCTACAAAGGCATCGAAATACTCCTTATTGGATAACTGGAAATTATCAATCTGGTTGTTGGGATGCTTCTTGTTCCAGTGCCCCAGGCGCAGGTTCTTGGCCTTACCGTATCCACCGACTGGCCCCAGCCAGGTTCCCAGACCGCTCTTCATGCCGCGCAGCACCTTGTCAATTCTGCTGAACCCATTAGGGAAGCCGGCGTGGAAATCCCACATGCTGTTGAAATCATCCCAGCCATCATCAATCACGAAACCGTCAATTTTGGTTCTGCGTTTCTGGAAGAGTTCGCGTTTCCATGTTTCGAGCATTTTCAACTGCCAGGCTTCGGAATTGCGCTGCAGGGGATCGTCATTATTGTTGATACGGATGCCGATTTCGTACCAGTCATTGTAATGAACAAACAGACGGTAGCTGGCAGCTCGTTCGCGTTCACTGTAAGCCAGGAATGAGCGTCGCTGCTGCTGCGGCGCAAAGAAGCCAAGAACTGAGGAAACCTGCCATTTCTGTCCGCTCTGCAGAGTGGTATGGCGTTCCCACTCGCCCCGGACCAGGGAGTCGTTAGCGGTTCCGTTGTCTGTGGCTTCTTTAGTTACGTTTTCAACGGGAAGGGAGTACGTGATGCGACCATCCCCTGTTACCTGTTCCGTTTTCGTATCCACCCACAGGCGCACAACGTAATCACCAGCGCTTGGCACGTTGAACTTGTATGTGGATTTTTTCTGGGAGAGCCGGTGTACATCTTCTGCTACGACTTTATCCTCATCCGCATTCACCAGCTGAACGGCGACCACGCGCAGCCCTCCTTCAAAACGGGTCTTGCACTCACCACTTTCGTTGAAATGCACTGGGATTTCACTCTTCTGCAACCCGATGACAACCGGACCGTCTTTTTCCTCGTATGCCCCGGTGTAAGCCGTTGCGATGCTGGCCGGAACCTGGAAAACGGATTCGAAATGCTCAGCGTTCCATTGCCCGGCGTCTTTCGGAGCCTCCTCAGAACCGGCGTCAGAACTCTCACCGCCCGGTATACTCATTTTCGACATGGGAGTCTCCAGCCCACAGAAAATCAGGTCGTTAATCACGACTTTGCCGTGAGTAGTGTTGCCGGAAAGTGTGGGTTCGCCACCTGCTGCAATGTTATATTCCAGCGGGGTGAGCGAGGCAAAATCAGTATTTTTGAGAGCAGTTACCTCCAGTTCCTGGCGCAGGTAATGAGAGCCATTGCGCAGAACGGCTCTCCATTTAATCTGGAGCTTCTTATCAGGTGTTGAAAAGGTGCAGGTGACCGCTTTACCCGGCAGGTGTTGTGCCAGCTGCGGGTGTTTCTTGTCCGTTTCCAGTTTTTCTTCCTCAAGATTGCTGCTGCTCAGGTCTTTAGAGGTGTATCGGGTACCATCTGCCAGTTGAATGGTGAACAGGTTGGTGCCTCCGGTTGCCACTTTGGTTCCATCCGCCAGGGTCAACCCGCCAAATACAACGCCCTTTCCTGATTTCCGAATTTCCGCACTGAACATATCATTGCTCAGAGTTCCTGTTGAGCCATCGCATTCAACTTTGGCTTTTCCGGGGGCTTCTCCGGGATAAATAACCTCTGCTTTTCCGTTGCCGAGAGCCAGGGTTGCTGCTAGCCCTATTGTAAAAATCGTTTGTTTCATGTCGGATGCTTCATTCTACCAATTCGGGGCTTGTATGTATAGCACAAAGTTTTCCATTCTGCGTCAAATCCGTTGTGTTGATGCGGGGTTGAGCGTTTTAATCACTTGCTACCTTGCGAACAGGAGCGCAGAATTCTCAATGTCCTTCATGTGTTGGCAGGAGCGGCGGGTGCAGCGGAGGGGAAGTTTTGTGTCCGGATTCCCGGTGAAGTACAGGCGCTCGTCCCGGATTTCGAAAGCCGGAAAGCGGTGCCGGTGCTTGCCAAAGAGCTGAGGCAGACGCTCGTTGATGAACTGGCGCATCAGCTGCGCAAAGATTCCCGTTTCTTCCGGGTCGTCATAGCCGCTATCCCACCACAGATTATTCGTGATGTTGTTCCTTTCCTCCAGTGGCGGAATCTGCACACCCATGCTCATGAGGGGGATGAACCAGGCCAGCGCAGAGCCGTTGAAGGCCGCGCAGAGCAGCCGTCTGCATTCCTCTTGCGTGGCACCATTCAGCCGTTGAAAGAGAATCAGGCTGTACCGGTATTCGTCTCTGGCTTTTCGCTTCGTTTCGGCAAGTGGTTCGGCATGCGAGAGCAGGGTGCAGAGCGCCATCAGCACATGTTCACGCGCAATCGGAAATCGCAGCAGAACATCCACCGCTGCCCAGTGGTGCATGTCCGCAGCCTCGTGTAGCGCACTCTGCCAGACATCGCCATCCATATCTGCCTTATACCCGTGGCGTATCGCGCTTTCCAGACACACCAGGTCTCCCTTGCTGCGACCATATCCCGCCAGCCATGTCACCAGGTTGCGTCCATAGGTATCCATGGCATCTGGTGCATGCCCCCACTTTTCTACAAAATTCCTGGCAGATGCAGAGTAGAACATGCGGACATTATGCCTGCTCCGGCATTAATTGGCAATGCTTTTTCTGAAAATACAGGAGGGAAGAAGTGATTGACAGGAAAAGAGTGATGCGTTAATATCCGGAGTGAGCGATATGAACGATTACATTATCCATCTACCTGCTGAATACATACCTTACGCAGCCATCGTCACCGGTGTGTTGATGGCATGGTTTGGTATCCGGTTTGTTCTGAAGGTGCGGCGTCTCAGCTCCCATGGCATCCGGACGCAAGCCACGCTGGTGCGTATCGAAAAGAATCTTATGCCGCGCGTTCGTTTCGGGGATGATACCCGGCACCATACGGAAAGACGCCACGTGAACCGGGGTAAGGGCATCTATCGATTTACTGATGAATCCGGAAATTACTATGAGGTAAAGGGAGAAGCCCCGTATGACCCGGTTATCGGCGATAGCGATTTCACGGTGCTGTACAATCCGCAGAATCCGTCCGATGCCGTGCTTATCGATGCCGTCAGCCCGTTGCAGGTACCCGTTATCGCGTCTGTTGTGGGCGTCATCTGTACGGTTGTCGGCATGTGCATGCTGGTACTGGATTGCTGAGCCGAATGGCTGCAGCACCCCACCCATTGGCAGGCATTCCGCTTAATCTTCAGACTCACGCTTCTTCTGCTGTTTCAGTTTGCGCTGTCCCTTGGTATAGGTCTGAATCTGCTTTTTCCATTCATACATATTCACACCACCGGAGGCTGCAACGAAATTGCCATCGGCATCCACAATGCAGAGAGAAGGGAAGCCAAGATTCGGGAACTGCACGCCGGGAATGGTCCCCAGCTCTCCGGGCATGACCCCTGGGATATTGTAGTCGCCATCCTTCATATACTGTTTGACCACGGCCACATCTTCCTGCCCCAGGAAGATGAGTTCCATCTTGGCGCCCTTCATCTTGCCGTAATCCTTCAGCAGCTTGGGCACAATCATCTTGCAGGGCATGCACCAGCTGGCTGAACGCAGGAAACCATAGTATTTGGCCTTCAGGTTGGGCTTCTTTCTGGTGAGATAGGTGCCGCGGGACAGCACTTCGGCGACCGGGGAAAGTTCCTTTTCCGCCTTATCTGCTTTCTTTTTCCCCTTCTGGACGGCTGAAACAGGCTCATCGGTTTCGGCGTCAATTTCCTGGGTAAATGCCATTGGCACGGCGCACATCAGAACAAGAATCAGATATAAGGACTTCATTGCGGGGGAAATATACCATGCTTCCATGCCCTTTGGCAACGATAATGATGCAACCCGGACAGGAAAACAGGCTTTCCCAATACTGCGTGATAGAGGGCGAAGATGGCCGGCGTGTTGATGACTGTGTTTCTTATGCCTGAGGAATGAGTTTTTTCCCAGCCGGTGAATTTGAGCTTGTGGGCAGAATGGGGCTTTGGTAGAGTAAGTCGGTAGCACTATTCTTTAACTGCATGAAAAACTCAATTTCCTATGCTCTTTCTCTGCTTGCCCTGGGTGGGGTGGTGCCTTGTCAGGTGATGGAGGCTTCTGCGGCAGAGTCAACTGCAGAGTTGCCCGCGCCTGTGCTGAAGGTGCCGCAGTATTATTACTCTATGTCTGAGCATTTTACGATGACGCTGGATTATCCGGTGCCGATGGTGCCGGAATCGGCCGTGGGGAAACCGGCAGAGCCGGGGGTGGTGAAAATGAGCCATGCGGATGCCATTTCCCAGGTGTGGCTGAGCCAATCACGGCTGCAGTTGAAGCCGACACGCGAGCTGCCGCCGCTGGAGGTGTTCACCCTGGAGGTGCCGGAGGATGTGAAGGGGCTGAACGGTGAGACCATCCCTCCGCTACTGAGGAAGCTGCCGACTAAGAATTATTTTTACGGCTATTCTGTCGGTCTCTGTGAGAATGGTGATATGTTCCTGCGGGCAGACAGAGAGGAGTACGCTGGTATACTGAAGGAGCGTATCGAGGGGATTTACTACGAGATAAAGGGCAGGCAGCATCCAGTGCCGAACCGCCCCGCCACCGTGGCAGATGTCCGGGCGAACTGGGAGGCTTTCAAATCCTGCGTGTACAACGGAGTGGACGATGAGGACCGGGCTGCCGTCAACCAGCTGCCGCAGGATGAACTGGTGCCGAATACCTGGGTGCTGGAGTTGCCCGGAGTCGTCACGGAAGACAGAGTCAGCGTCTATATGCCCCGCATTCGCTGGGATGAGGACAGCCTGTCCTTTATTCCCGGTGATATCACGGCCGTCAAGCGGCGCGACTGGTCGCATGTGGTGACCAATACCTACCAGGAATCCGGAAAGTACAAGCTGGAGCTGAAGCTGGATATGCCCGCTGCTGCTACGACGGCAGAGGAACTTATCCGGCAGTTTGAGTGGGGCGTCATGCCGGCCGATTCCACGGTCCCGGATTACCAGCAGATGGAGTGGAGGGACGGCGCCCTGCGTGCCAGTGTGAAAGGGAAGGAGGTGGCCATTGTGCCGCAGAATCTGCACCTGAGCCACTTCCGCATGATGGATGGCAGCATGACGCAGGGCTGCACGGGGCTTACCCTGATGAGTGAAACTGGCGGGCTGGAGCTTAAATTGCGCACCGTTGGGCTCTACAAAGGGCTTGTGCCTTATGACGAGGACACCCCCCCGGAGGTGTCGGAAGATGTGACGGCACTTCGTCCCAGGGCTCCGTACATTTATACCGATGTGTGTGCCAGCCAGGTTCAGTTGCGCGGCAGCACCACCATCCGCTGCCGATACGGGCGGGTGAAGAACGGAAAAATCCGCATCTGGAAACTGCGGGGTGAGGCTGAGGACGCGGTGGAGCTTCTGGAGGAATACGGCGTTCGCTATACCGGTGAGAGTCTCGATTGGGATGACGAACAGGCCCGCAAGGATGCTCGCGGTTCAGCAAAGCTGGATGATAAGGACCTGGGCGACCACTGCATCAACACTTCGGACTTACCCGGGGTGCTGGCTGCTGTGGAGCGAGAACTGCCGGGGGCCATGGCCTCGGAAATCAATCTGTCACTTGCGGAGTTGTTCCCCGGTCAGCCAGTGGGTGGTTTCTACATGGTGGAGGTGGAAGGAAAGCCCATGCGGGACAGCAAGCATCCCTGCATCAATCAGGGGCTGGTGCAGGTTACGGATCTGGGCCTCCTCTGGAAGACGAATGGTCGGCATCTTTTCGGCTGGGCCTACCACCTGAGCACCGCTGCTGAGGTGAAGGAGGCGCGGCTCCGTATGCTGGACGCCGATGGCGATACCCTGGCGGAGCTGCCGGTGAAGAATGGTCTGGTGCAAGGAGGGTTCCCGGCAGAAACCCGCTACCTGCAGCTTTGCACGGCGGAGGACTGCGTGCTGCTGCGTCATGACCCCGGAAAGATGGAATGGACAGATAATCCCGGCTCATCCTGGCAGAACAAGCAGCTGTTGCAGGAAGGAATCAGCCCGGCAGATGTGCCGGAACCGCTGGTGTATCTCTTCAGTGACCGCTCGTTGTACCGCCCGGGCGAGACGGCGCATATCAAGGGCATCATGCGCTGGGCAAAGGAAAATGAACTTCTGCTGCCGGAGATAGAAAGCATCACCGCCGAGCTGCGGGGCCAAGGCAAAAAGGTAGAGGAGATTCCTGTCCGCATGGAGAGCAGCGGTAGCTTCACGCTGGATGTACCCCTGCCGGCTGTGGGGGATTATTCAGTGACCTTCCGCATGGTGTACAAGGGCGATAAGACTGACGGAAGCCCGGATAAGGTCGTACTGAAGGGGAAGAACGTGTCTTCATTCTACCTGAACCGGTCAGAGAGTATTTCCCTGACCTGCAGGGAGTTCCGTCGCAATGAATTCGAGGTGGAAAGCCGTCTGAGCGTGGATGCCGCAAAGGGTGAGGTTCAGGTGGCGGCTACGGCGGTGAATCTGACTACCACACCGGTGGCTCAGGGTAAGGTGGAATGGAAGTTGCTCACGGAGCAGCGTCGTTTCCACCCCAGCCAGCCGCAGTGGTCCGGTTTCCGCTTTGCCGATTACACGGATGCCCCCTGGTCCTATTATGATGAATGCTACGGTGAATTCACGGGCAGTGATGACCGCCAGCTTGAATCGCAGAGCGGTACGCTGAATGATGCGGGGCAGGGCGGTGTCACCTTCACTCTGCCGAAACCCGCCAGACCCAGTGCCATGCGAGTGGTGTCCACCACCACCGTGACGAACGGTAACGAGCTGAGTGTACGTAGTGTGCAGGAACAGATGGTGCATCCTGCTGCGGTGTATGGCGGCATTCGCCCGGAGTCTGTACTGGCACAGACTGGTTCAACGCTGCCTGTGGAACTCGTTGCCGTGACCCCCGATGGCAGCGCGTGGAATGGCGCTCCCCTTGCAGCGGAGCTCACGGTGAAGCGAACCGTGTTCCGCCCCTACCGCTATGGTTCAGTGTTCAAGTCCTCCATCCGCAATGTGGAGGATGAGGATGCAGAGCAGAAGATTCCCGTGAGCCTTACCGGTTCACCTCAGAAGCTCGAAATCCCGCTGGACGGAGCCGGGCGTTAAGATGTGGAGTTGCGCGGATGCGATGCCGAGGGCCGAGAGTTCTACAGCGCAACGCGTCACTATGTGTGGGGGGATGATGTGTCGCCCTGGGAGTATCTGAATGATACCGGGTTGCGGCTTCTGCCGGAAAAACTGCTCTATCAGCCTGGTGAGAGTGCCCGTATACTGGTGCAGACACCGGTGGATGCTGAGTTGCTGGTAACGGTGGAGCGCGGCAAGGTGCTTCGCTACTACCGCCGTAAGGTGACCGTGGCCGACCCGGTGATTGAGGTGCCGCTGGTGGAGGCTGACGCCCCCGGTGTGTATGTGAGTGTGAGCCTTGTGCAGAATGCGGGTGCGCGTGGTGCAGATGGCAAGCCCCTGCTCAAGATGGGCTCCTGTGAGGTGCATGTGAATGCCTCTGCCAAGAAACTGAATGTGCAGCTGCAGGCTCCGCAGAAGACCCTGCTGCCGGGTGAAAACTGCCAGGTGAGCGGCGTGATTACGGATGCCGCCGGTAAGCCTGTGGCCAATGCAGAGGTGACGCTCTTTGCTGAGGATGAAGGAACCCTGCAGGTGATGGGCTATGACCTGCCGGACCCCACCCGCTATTTCTACAAGCTGCGCTACAAGTCACACTGTGTGAGTACGTTCTCCGGTCTCGGTCAGCTGGTGAGCGAGAATCTGGGCAGCCGCTTCTTCGGCAATAAGGGCGTATTCATCGGTGGCGGTGGTGATGATGAGTACGGGACAGCTCTGACGGATGTTGCCACCTCCTACCTGCGCCACAATTTCACCCCCTGCGCCCTCTGGCTTTCCACGGTGAAGACCGATGCCCAGGGGCGTTTCTCGGCCTCCTGTACCAACCCGGATGCCCTCACGCGCTACCGGCTCATGGCTGTGGCTGCGGCCGGTGATAAGTTCGGCTCTGGGGAAACGTCGTACCATGTCACCAAGCCGGTGATGCTGGAGCCCGCTGCTCCCATGAGTGCAACGCAGGGCGATGAATTGATGCTGCCGGTCACGCTGAGCATGCTGCCGGGAGAATTGCCCGAGGCTGCCAATGGTACCCCCATCCGCTGGCTTGTGGTTATGGGTGGGCAGAATGTGAAGTTGCCGCAGCCGTATCAGGTTGTCACTTTGCAGGGGGATACCCCGGTCACGGTGCATTTCCCGGTGCAGGTGAACCGCACCGGCACGGTGACGCTGCAATGGGCCGTTCAGGCGGAGACGGCCCCGCATGGCAGTGTGCTGGAGCGCTGCATCGATGCTGTGCAGTTGAGCTTCGATGTTGTGCCGCCTATGCCGTACATACGCGAGAATTTCACCGCCGTGCTGAAACCCGGGCAGACCGGGAAGCTGGGGCAGTGGATGCGGGGCGATTTCCAGTCTGCATCCAAGGTGGAGGTGAATTTCACGACCACTCCCTTGGGCGGCATCGGTTACCCCATGCAGTATCTCTTCACCTATCCCTACGGGTGCAGTGAGCAGCTTTGCTCCACGGTGATCCCCTGGATTTTCCGGGAGGAACTCGAATCGGCACTGGGTATCAGTTTCCCGGAGGGTAAGGAGACCGCTGCTTTGCTGGCAGAGGTGGATGCCCGCCTGGAGCGCCGCCTGCTGAATAATGGCGAATACCTTGCCTCTGGTGCAGGGTACAGCTATTGGGATGGCGGCACGGAACCGTGCGGGTTCTCGTCCTATGTGGCCATGGTGCGCCTGATGATGGACCAGAGCGGCAGCAAGTACTATCACAGAAAGCTTCTGAACGATGAGCTGAAGTCAGAACACGGGCAGCCGGTGCTGGCGCTCGTGGCACTTGCTCTGACGGACGAGATAACGAAATCTGCATTGGATACCGTGCTGGAGCGTCTGGAGAAGCGAAGAAATGCTCTTTCTGCGCAGGAACAGTGGGCGCTGGCTCTCTGTGCCCGCATGGCTGACCACGACCAGGCCTCCCGGCTCAAAAAGAGAGCCAGCGCGGCTAAGACATCGAAATATGAGGATTACCACCTGCCGCCGGTGCGGGCGCTACAGTGCCTGCTGGCGGTGGCGGAATCCCCAAAATCCATGGCTGTTGCTGAGATGCTGCGCCGTTATGTGCAGGACGAGGCAGGACAGCATTCCACCTGGCGCAATGCCTGGATGGTACTGAGCGTGGCCCGCTATGTCAAGGCCTGCAAGCAGTCGGAAATCAGGGCCTTGCTGAATGGTGACCCCGTGACGGCAGCGACCCCGCAGAAGTACTCCATGCTGGCCAGTTCCACCATGGTTCCGTTCAAGGCAGAGAAGAACCCGGTGTATGTGTACGGCCAGGTGGAGGGATTCTTGAACAAGGAACAGCCCACCAGCGTGGTGGACCAGGGTTTTGCCGTGCAGCGTGTTTATGAAGCCCTGCAGCCGGATGGCAGCTGGAAACCCACGGCATCCTTCCGCGTGGGGGATGTGGTACGCGTGACCCTGAGCGCCGAGGCTACCGCCGCTGGGGATAATCTGCGCTACGTGGTGCTGGAGGACAGGCTGCCCGCCGCTTTCGAGGCTGTGGACCCGGTGCTGGGCAGCCAGGGGTTGCCCGCAGGCGTGAGCGAGAATTCCGGCCTTCTCTGGTGGCAGTCTTCTGAGGTGAGCCACCGTGAGTTCTTGAAGGACCGCGTGCGTGTGTTTGTCGATAACTGGGGCATGCGCAAGAGTCTGGAGGTGCGCTACGTGGCCCGTGTGGTGCGCAGTGGGCGGGTCACGGCGCCCGGTGCCAAGGCAGAGCTGATGTATCGCCCGGAGGTTCATGGCCTGAGCATTCCGCAGCAATTCGAGGTGCAGTCCCGGTGAAGCTCCGATTCAAAGTGCTGGCGGCAGGTGGCGGTCTGCTGGCTGCCGCTGCGGCGGTGTATTACCTGCTGCCGTTCTGTGTGCCTTTGCCGCAGCTTACGCCGCCGCCGGAGTCACGGGTGACTGACCGTCACGGTGAGCTGCTCGGCTATGTGCCGGGGGCAGATGGCTACCGCAGCCAGATGCTGGAGACGCTGCCGCCGCAGCTGGTGCGTGCCTTGCTGGCAGCTGAGGATAAGCGATTTTATGCACATGACGGCGTAGATGCGCTGGCGCTGCTGCGGGCTGTCTGGCAGCAGGTGAGCGGGGTGGGGAAATCCGGTGCAAGCACCATCAGCATGCAGGTGGTCAAGATGTACAGCTCACCCGCACAGCGGACCTGGCGCACCAAGCTCCGCGAGATGCTGCAGGCCCGCCGCCTGGAGATGCTGCACAGTAAGGAGGAGTTGCTGCTTGCCTACCTGAACCGGGCAGATTTCAGCAACATGTGCCGTGGCGCTGAAACCGCTTCCCGGTTTTATTTCGGTAAGGGAGCAGGTGATTTGTCGGTGCCGGAGGCGGCCTTGCTGGTGGCGCTGGTGAAATCGCCCACGCAGCTCAACCCTGTGCGGCACCCCGAGTCGGCCTTGAAGCGGCGTAACCTGATTCTGCAGCGCCTTGGGGAGCCTGTGGATGCCCCGCTGGGTGTGCAGCCGCGCAGTATCAATGCTCCCGCGGCTGCCGGCGGTGTGCCCGGGCAGCTCACGCTGGATGCGGAACTGCAGTCCCGTTGTGCCTCCATTGCCCGTGATGAGGTGGAGAAGCTCCGCAGTCGCAATGTGTCGCAGGCAGCGGTTGTGGTGGCTGATAATCGCACGGGGGAGGTGCTGGTGGCGCTGCCTGCCGCTTTCCCGGAAAGTCCGCGTGGCGGCGCCTTGGATGGCACGTTCACTCCGCGGTCAGCCGGGTCCACGCTCAAGCCCTTTGTGTACCTTATGGCTTTTCGCCATGGTGCATGGCCAGGTACGGTGCTGCCGGACGTGCCTACTCTGTACCGGAGCATGGACGGGGTGCACGCTCCGGGCAATTATGATGAACGGTACCTGGGGCCAGTCTCCATTCGGCAGGCTCTGGCCTGTTCGCAGAACATTCCGGCGATGGAGGCGTTGAACCGCTTCGGCAGTGTGAAGGAGTGCATGGACCTGCTGCGTTCTCTTGGTTTTGAATTACCGGGGGAGGCGGCGGATTACGGTCTGGGGCTGGCCATCGGGAATGCTCACATAACCTTGCGCGAATTGGTTCAGGCATATTCGGTGCTGGCGCGGAACGGTTCCCTGGTGCCTTTGCAGTATCGGCTTCCTTTGCAGGTGGCGGCTCCTTCTGTTCTGCTGCCGGCGGAGGATTGCTACCGCCTGGCGGATGTGTTGAGTGATGCAGAGGCTCGCATACCGTCGTTCGGTGCTGCTCCGAATCTGCGTTTCCCCTTCCGCGTGGCGGCTAAGACTG